>CAIOAQ010000367.1 GCA_903856025.1 uncultured beta proteobacterium | reverse complement strand
TCGTTCATGTTGATCACCATCCTTATGATGATCAACCCACCCACCGTTGGACTCCAAAATTCCCACCAGGCTCATTTCTGGATGGAAATACGCAGCTCGTTCAGGCTCATTGCACGTTGGACAAGGCTCTTTCTACCACGTTGTCCAGCAGTTGTCTGATACTCGCACGGTCCATTTGGGCCTGCAGCTCCCGATCGGAGATTTTCTGAGCTTGAAGCTGCATTCTTCGGATCAAGCCATACAGCAGCAATGTGGTCACTGCCACAAACAGCCAACCCTTGGCAATGCTGATTCGATGGATGACTGCGGGATCACTGAACAACCAAGTCAGAATCGTGTCAGACACCAGTATCCACAGACTCGCAAATGCCGCATATATGGACACCACCCGACCGGCTGCTAAGGCAGTCTGTTTTGCGTTTTCAACACTTACAGGCGTTGGTGCATCAGATTTTGGCATCGAAAATTGTCTCGGCGAAGGGATCCTATTGACATGCGTTAACGGTCGGACACTCGGCGGGTATGAGGCACGCGGATTATCTGCCAATGTGTTGACGGGCAGCGTTTTGCAGGTTTGGAGTGGTGCCTGCAAATGGCGGTACAGAGGACATTCATACGGGCTATCTATCTAGTTCCACAAAGTAAAAAATGGTCGCATGATGGATGTCAATCCCATAGCGTGTCGCGATGACCCGAAGACTGCGCCTCAGGTCGGGTAGCTGCCGGGCAACAAAATTTGCTTGTCGATTTGCTCGATGCGGGTCTTGCCGCACAGGGCCATGGTGACGTCCATTTCCTTGTGGATGATCTCCAGCGCCTTGGTGACACCGGCCTCGCCCATGGCACCCAGGCCATAGACGAAGGGGCGGCCAATGTAGACGCCCTTGGCGCCCAGGGCCACCGCCTTGAGCACGTCCTGGCCGCTGCGGATACCGCCATCCATGTGCACTTCGATATGGCTGCCCACTGCGTCCACGATGGGCGGCAGGGCATTGATGGAAGACTCGGCGCCATCGAGTTGGCGCCCGCCATGGTTGGAGACGATCAGCGCATCGGCGCCGCTCTCCACGGCCAGGCGTGCGTCTTCCACGTCCTGAATGCCCTTCAAGATGAGCTTGCCGCCCCAGCGCTTCTTGACCCATTCCACATCCGCCCAATTCAGCGTGGGGTCGAATTGCTGGGTGGTCCAGGCCGAGAGATTGCTGGGGTCGGTCACACCGTCCACGTGGCCGATGATGTTGCCAAAGCCGCGCCGCGGCGTGCCCAGCATGCCCATGCCCCAGCGCCACTTGGTCGCCAGGTTGATCAGGTTGGCCAGTGTGGGCTTGGGTGGAGCGGAAAGCCCGTTCTTCAGGTCTTTGTGGCGCTGGCCGATGATTTGCAGGTCCAGCGTCAGCACCAGGGCTGAGCAGTTGGCGGCCTTGGCACGGTCAATCAGGCGTTCGATGAAGCCCCGGTCGCGGATCACATAGACCTGAAACCAGAACGGGTGGTTGCCGGTGCCGGCGGCCACGTCCTCTATGGAGCAGATGCTCATGGTGGACAGCGTGAACGGCACGCCAAATTTCTTGGCCGCATTGGCCGCCTTGATTTCGCCATCGGCATGCTGCATGCCGGTTAGACCCACCGGGGCGAGCGCCACCGGCATCGCAACCTTCTGGCCGATCATGGCGCTGACGGTGCTGCGGTTATCCATGTCGATGGCCACACGCTGGCGAAACTTGATCTTCCGGAAGTCGGACTCATTCGCGCGGTAGGTGCTCTCGGTCCATGAGCCCGAGTCGGCGTATTCATAGAACATGCGGGGCACGCGTTTCTTGGCCAGGACGCGCAGGTCTTCGATGTTGGTGATGACAGTCATGCAAGTGCCTCTTTATGGTGTGTGCAATGGTAGTCGCCTCAGGCCTTGCTCGTCGGTAGCGTCACGCGGAAGCGGCTGCCAATGCCGAGAACGCTGTCGACTTCGATGCGCCCGCCGTGGTCGGTCACGATGCCAAAGGCGGTGGCCAGTCCCATGCCTGTTCCCCGGCCAACCTGGCGCGTGGTGAAGAAGGGCTCGAAGAGGCGCGGCAGGTGTTCCGGGGCAATACCGCAGCCGTTATCGGCAACCTCGAACCAGACATGGGCCTCGTCATGTTGACCGGTGCGCACCGTGATTTGCCCTGTTTTGCCGTCCAGTGCATGAATGGCGTTGGTGAGCAGGGCGAGTACCAGCTGATTGATCTGACCTGGGCAACAGTGCACCAACGGCAGGCGGTTCCCTTCAATTACGATGGCAACGCCCGGCAGCAGGCTACCGGAAACCAGGTTGATGGCGCTGGACAGGCTAGCGTGCAGGTCGGTCATGCGCCAGTCGGCCTGCCCTTCCTGCGCGAATTCACGCAGATTAGCAACGATCTTGCGCACGCGTTCGAGCCCGTTGCGGCACTCGTCGAGCAGTTGCGGCGCATCTTCGCGGACGAACTCGATGTCGGCGGAGCGCAACGCCTGTGCCACCGCTTGCGGTATGGCGGGCTGGGCGGCGCAAGCGTCGGCGAGGGGCAGCAGTGCGCTCAGGTATTTACCCAGCGTCTCCACGTTGGAGCGGACGAAGCCGATTGGGTTGTTGATTTCGTGTGCCATGCCGGCGGCCAGTTGGCCGATGGCTGCCAGCCGTTCCGACTGGCGCAGGTGCGTTTCCATGTTGCGGGTCGCGGTGATATCGGAGGCGATTCCGAAATACCCCTGAAACTGCTTCTGCGCATCGAAACGCGGCTTGCCGCTGACGCGGAACCAGACCATCCGTCCGTCGGGACGCACGGCGGGGTATTCGAAATTCCGGAACGGTCGGCGCTCGGCCAGCACCTGCTGGTGCGCCGCCCAATCGACGTTGCCCAGCCGCTCACGTCCCAGCCCTTCCCAGCGTGTCTTGCCCAGCCCCTTGGCGCTGGGCACGCCGGTGATTTCCTCGAACTCGCGCGAAAAATAGGTGAAGCACAATTTGGCGTCCTGCTCCCAATACCAGTCGGAGGACATTTCGGCGTAGTCGCGGTAACGCTGGGCATCCTCGACAAGGGTGCGTTGGGCGTCGGTTCTAGGATAAGTATCGGGTTGCATGGCAAGGGTCCATCAAATCGGCGGCTGCGGTTTCCGAACGGCTTGCTGCGCATCGCGCAGTTCGTGATGGACGAATTTTGGCGGCACGACGGACAGGTATTTCAATCGCATAAGGTGCAGTATCGTGC
>CAIOAQ010000366.1 GCA_903856025.1 uncultured beta proteobacterium | reverse complement strand
GGACATGCCCGGTTGCATGGCCTGCGGAAAGGCCAGCATCAGCGTCCAGCAGGGTGCGACTTTGACCTGCTCCATCTGTTTGACCCAGGGTGCAGCCAATTTTGAACTTTGTAGCAAATTTCCCGCTTGTGCACTTGGAATGGCCAGCAAAACGCCATCAAAGCCAGAAAACACATGTTGAGTGCCATCCAAACTTTCGGTGTGCAGCTGCCATTGCTTTGAATTCAGCGCATCGGCATCGATCTGCATCACACGGGTTTGCATTTGAATGTCACCTGCGGCCCTGAGGGGCTCAGCCCATCCAGCCACCAACGATTTCATGCCTGGGGCACCGACCCAATGGGATTCACGCTTGGTCAACCCAAGCGCCTTGACGTGACCCAGTTCGTCCAGCACTTGCACGCTGTTGGCGCTCCAGCGCTTGCTCAACTTGGGGGTGGCTTCCATGGCGCGGATAAAGCGCTCATCGCGGGCGGTGAAGTATTGCGTGCCATGGTCGAACGACCCAAAGGCGCTGTCACGGGTGGCCATGCGTCCGCCCAGGCCACGGCTTTTCTCGAACACGGTGACCCGGTGACCGGCTTGCACCAGAGTGCGTGCACAAGTGATGCCGGCCATGCCAGCGCCGATGACGGCAAAGTGTTTGGGCTTGTGGGGCGTAGTACTCATTTTTTCTCCTGTGAATGTGACCGACTTTACACGCCCCGGTGCCGTTCCAGCAAAGCGGTGCGTGTGGTGGGACTTTTTAGTTGTGTCAGCCACCACTGCAGCGCTTTGCCTTGCGCCGTGCTGTTGCCGGTGCGCCAGGCGTAATTGACGCGTACCGAACGCGGTGGGCGTTGCGTTGTCTTTACCACCAGTCGTCCAGCGTCAATGAAGGGGCCCGCCATGCATTCGGGCACCGAGCCACAGCCCAGCCCCCGCAAGTGGGCATCGAGTTTGTCTTGCATGGTGGCTACGGTGAACACGTCTTGCCCACCCAGCAGGCCAATCGTCACACCGCGGCCCCGGCTGATGGTATCGGCCACCGCCACTGCGCGGTGGGCGCGCACCATTTCATCAGTCAAGGGTTCAGTGGCTTGCGCGAGCGGGTGATGCGGGGCCACTGCATAGACAAAGCGCACGTCGCCCAGTGGTTGGGACTGCAAGCCGCTGGTTTGCACCAGGTCGGCGACACCCAGCGCCAAGTCGGCTTGACCACTGGTCAGGGCCTCCAGCGTGCCCGACAGGGTTTCGTCACGCAAACGAATGCGGGTGGGTGGGTTAAGTGCCAGAAAACTGTCACACAGCTCCATGACGGTGGCTTTGGCGATGATGCTGTCTACTGCAATGGTGAACTGCGGCTCCCAACCTGTCGCTACACGTTTGACCCGGTTGGCTACCGCATCCAGATCTTCCAGCAAACGTTCGCCCTCGCGCAGCAATTCCAGTCCCGCCTGGGTAGGTTTGGCTTGGCGTGAGCTGCGGTCAAACAGCAGCACGTCCAGCGCGTCCTCCATCTGACGCACCCGGTAGGTCAGGGCGCTGGGCACCATGCCCAGGTCACGGGCGGCCGCCGCAAAGCTACCCGTACGACCAATGGTTTGCAACATGGACAAGGCATCCGGGGTGAGTACTTGGCGAGCAGTTTGCATGGTCTGATCCATTAAATTCAAATAGTTTGAATGATGCCATCAAATCGCGTTGACCACAGCAGGCAGTGGCTGCCCCAAAATTCAAGCTACTTAAAGAAATTCAAAGGAGTAATGCATGGTGACTCTCAGACCTTCCCGGGAACGGGGTTATGCCGATCACGGTTGGCTCAAGTCGTATCACAGTTTTTCGTTTGCCGGCTATTACGATCCTCAGCACATGGGCTGGGGTAATTTGCGCGTCATCAACGAAGACTGGATCGCCCCAGGCATGGGTTTTGGCACCCATGGTCACCGCGACATGGAGATCGTGACCTACGTGCTTTCGGGCGAGTTGGCGCACAAGGACAGCATGGGCAACGTCAAGGGCATTCCACCGGGCGATGTGCAGCGCATGAGCGCGGGTACCGGGGTGCAGCACAGCGAATTCAACCACGTCCCCAATGACACCACCCATCTGCTGCAAATCTGGATTGAACCCAACCTGCGTGGCGTGCAACCAAGTTACGAACAGACCACTTTTCCTCCTTCTGCCAAACAAGGCAAGCTGTGTTTGGTGGCCTCACCGGACGCCGCTCAGGGCTCGGTAAAAATTCATGCAGATGCCCGACTGTATGCCGGGCTTTTTGAAGCGGGTCAAACCGCAACTTTGACTTTGGCTACGGGTCGCAAAGCCTATGTGCATCTGGTGCGCGGGGCATTGAACGTCAACGGCGTGGCGCTGAAAACCGGGGATGCAGCCTTGTTGGCCAATGAAGCTGAGGTGGTGTTGACCGACGCCGACGTTGCCGAGGTGCTGGTGTTTGATTTGTGCGAGTGATTTTGGTTGGTTATTTTCATTTTTTTTGGAGTTTTCATCATGACAAAAGTAGCAGTTGTTTTTCATTCGGGATACGGTCACACCCTGCGCATGGCGCAATCGGTGGCAGAGGGTGCAGGTGCCGAGTTGGTCGCGATTGATGCGGACGGCAATGTGTCTGACGCAGGCTGGGCCACGCTGGGTGCGGCCGATGCCATCATCTTTGGCAGCCCCACCTACATGGGCAGCGTGAGCTGGCAGTTCAAGAAGTTTGCCGATGCGTCCAGCAAGCCCTGGTTCGGGCAGGCCTGGAAAGACAAAGTGTTTGCCGGTTTTACCAACAGCGCCTCCATGAATGGCGACAAGCACAGCACGCTGCATTACCTGTTCACCTTGGCCATGCAGCACAGCGGTGTCTGGGTTGGCACCGGCATGATGCCCAGCAACGCCAAGGCGGCACAGCGCAACGACGTGAACTATGTGGGCTCTTCGGCAGGTGCCATGGCACAAACCCCGTCAGACGCAGCGCCTGACGAGATGCTGGCCGGTGACCTGGAAACTGCCCGCCTGTTTGGCAAGCGTGTGGCGCAAGTGGCAGCCCAATTCAAAGCTTAATCGACATAAATCGGATTATTTGCGGGCTTTGACCCCGCGTGGCAGGGCGCATCGGGCGGAAAATAGGAGCATTGCAGCCCCTATTTTTTTTAACCATGAACAAATCCTTGATGCAACTGTGTCTGATGACGGCAGCTTGCGGTGCCATTGCGCAACCGTCAGCGGGCGTGACCGAGCAGGATTTTTTTGGTGACATGCCTATCGTGCTGTCAGTTTCACGCTTGCCACAGCGTCTGGATGAAACTCCGGGCGCTTTAACGGTACTCGACCGGGACTTCATTCGTCGCAGCGGTGCGCGTGACGTGGCAGACCTGTTGCGGCTGGTGCCTGGTTTCCAAAGCAGCAACTCGTTTTATTCAGTGGCGCCAGTGGCCAGCTACCACGGTGCTTTTGATGCCTATTCCAACCGCATGCAGGTGATGGTGGATGGACGTTCGGTTTATTCACCCTACTTCATTGGCAGTGTCGGACCTGGTCTGGAGACGGTTGCGATGGACGACATTGAGCGCATTGAGGTGCTGCGAGGCTCCAATTCTGCAGCCTACGGGGCACGGGCTTTGTTGGGTGTAGTCAACATTGTCACGCGCCACACCACAGACACCCAAGGTCTGCAAGGTTCGATGACGGTGGGTCAGATCGGTGTGCGCGATGCAATGGCCAGGTTGGGGTGGGCCTCGGACAGGGCAACTTACCGCATCACCATCGATGAGCGTGCAGATGATGGGCTGGGGGGCTCCAATGGCGACAATTTGGTTCGCCGTTTCAATTTCAGGTCTGATTTCTTGACTGCAGCGGGCGACGACGTTCAAGTCAGGTTAGGCAATTACGGGATCGAGGCCGGCAATGGTTTCCCCGGCAAGGTAGATAACCCCCTGCGCACCAATACCTTTGATTCCAATTACATACAAGCCGACTGGCATCGCAGTTTGAGTCCCGACGAGGACCTGGCGGTCAGTTGGTCCCACGCACAGGAAGATTACAAAGACGAGTTCCCTTATTCTTTGGCCAAATTTGGAATCAACGGCGTTTACGTCGTCAGCGGTTCTGGTCAGGACACCAGGGACTCGTTGTCTTTGCAACACTCCTTTCGTGCAAATCCGTCCACGCGTGTGGTGTGGGGCGGGGAGTTTCTAAGCGAAAAGGTGTCGTCCATGGCGCTGTACGCCACGGATTCACCGTATCGGACCGATTTTTCGCGGCTTTTTGGAAACGTGGAATGGCGGGTTCGCCCTTCGGTTTTGATCAACGCGGGTGCGTTGGCAGAAGAAGACAGCGTCACTGGGCACAGTGTGTCGCCGCGCGTGATGGCGAATTGGAACATTGCGCCGGGACAAACTTTGCGTGCCGGCGTGTCTCATTCTTCCCGCCCACCAAGTACCTATGAAAGATTTGCCAACGTACGCTATATCTGGAACGGTATTCTGCTTGGGGTGACCACACTCGCCAGTGGCAAGGTGGTGCCCGAGCGCATGGAAACCAGCGAAGTGGGTTACCTGGGAGATTTTCCACAATGGCGCTCCAGTGTGGATGTTCGTGTCTATCGTGAGAAGATTGACGGCTTCATTCGCCAGCTGAATGCAACTCTGCCGCGTGACTACGCCAACACCGAAGATTTCGCCATTCAAGGATGGGAATACCAGTTCAAGTGGCGGCCATGGACAGGTGCACAATTTATTCTCAACCAGGCATACACCGATATAGGGGCAATTTCCGTAGCTGCCGGTGCCCAAACGGGCACCGCCTTCGCTGCCCCCAAGCGCTCCAGTACCTTGGTTTATTTTCAAAAATTCCCCAATGGACTGGATCTCTCCATGAGTCATCAGGACAACGGTACAGCGACTTTGACTGGAACCGGCTATGACAGTCGTACTGCCATGACGCGCACCGATTTTCGCCTGGCCTGGCCGTTGCACTGGAGTACGCATGCAGGTGAATGGGCTGTGATGGTGCAAAACCTCGGCTCACCCTATCCAGACTATTTTGTGGGACATTACTTTGAGCGCCGCGCTTTTGTGACTTTGCGTCTGGACCGTTGAACCAGGCATGTTGCGTCGCTTGCGCTTTCTGTGGCTGAGTGCATTGCTGTGCCTGGCAGGCGGGTTGGCGCATGCGCAAGCCAAGGTGGTGATCGTCGCCAGTGACAGCAGCGCCACCTATGTCCAGGCGGCAGAGGTGTTGACGCTCGAGTTGAGGCGAAAGGGTGTCGAAGACGCGGACATCAGGCGGATGGACCTGTCTGAGTGGGGTACAGGTGCAGAGCATGTATCGGCATCAGGTATTTATGTCGCGTTGGGAACCGCTGCAACACAAGCAATGGCACTCAATTCGATGTCCGCTCCCGTGCTGGCTATTTTGATTCCACGGGCTAGTTTTGATCGCGTGTTACGCGCCAGTGGACGCAAGGCGTCGGCTGATTTCACTGCCATTTATCTGGACCAACCGTTGCAGCGCCAGTTGACCATGATTCGGTTGGCCTTGCCGCAAGCCAAACGCATGGGCGTGCTTTGGGGACCAGATTCCCGGTATAAGGCGCCTTTGTTGCACTCCCTGGCAGCTGCAAATGGGTTTTTGCTCAACGAAGCCGGGCTTGCAGGGGAATTGGATGTCTATACTGACCTGAAGCAGGTCCTCGGTGACAGCGATTTATTCTTGGCGCTGGCCGATCCGCAGGTTTTTAATACCTCCTCCATTCAGAATATCTTGCTGACTACCATTCGCGCACAGGTTCCCGTGGTGGCTTTTTCGCCAGCCTATGTGCGTGCTGGTGCGTTGTTGGCGTTGTATGCAACGCCTGAACAGGTGGCTCGGCAAAGCGCCACACTGGTGTGGGCTGTCCTTCACGGTAGACCTCTGCCACATGGCACGATGGAGACCGATGATTTTGAAGTCGGTGTGAATGCCAACGTGGCCAGGGTGCTGAACCTGACGCTTGACGGCAATGCCATCCGATCGGCGCTGCGCCGGGTGGAGAAATTGCCATGAGTCGATTAGACATTCGCTTGCGCATGTTGCTGACAGCTTTGCTGCCCGTGGTCATGGTCAGTGCGATGCTGGCGATTTTTTTCATATTTGCGCGCTTTGATGACTTACAGGAGTCCTATCAGGAACGAACGCGTTCAGTGGTGCGCCAATTGGCAATGGCCAGTGAATTTGGATTGTTTTCAGGCAACCCGAGTCAGCTCCAAGCCGTGGTGAGTGGCGTGTTGCGGGAGCCTGATGTGATCGGTGTTGTCGTGCTGGATAAAGGTGGCCAACTGTTGGCACATGCCGGTGATGCTTCTGCTGCACGCAGTGTGGCCTTTGTCCCAGAGGACACGCAGGTATTTGATGAGAAACATCGCGTGGACATTTTGGGTCAAGCGGTTTTTGCAACCGGACTCGTTCTGGACAATTTGTATGAAGAAACCGCTGCACGCAGTCCGGGTTTGTCGGCACAACTGGGGCAGGTGGTTGTGGCGTTTTCGCGCCAGTCAGTGGACAGACACAAGAAAAACATGCTTTTTTTAGGCGGCATAAGCAGCCTGTCTGGCATTATTTTTGGCGTGTTGTTGGCGCTTTGGCTGAGTCGCGGAGTGATTCGCCCGATATTGCGGGTGACAAACTTGATCGAACGCATTGGGCGGGGCGATTTTTCAGCCGCAGCTCAAGTAAGAATCGACAATTCTGCCTTCGGTGATCCTCTGGGGGAGCTGCAAACCACCTTGCACCACATGGCCAAACGACTGGCTCATGCACGCGATGATCTGGAAATGCAGGTATCCACGGCCACACAGACGATGCGTGAAAAAATGGAAGAAGCTGAGCAAGCGACCCAGGCCAAGACACGGTTTTTGGCGGCTGCAAGTCATGATTTGCGTCAACCAACCCATGCCTTGGGGTTGTTTGTGACCCGGTTGGCGCAACTTTCACATGATGAACAGACACGTGGCTTGATCGTCAATTTACAGGCGTCGGTAATGGCGATGCAAAACTTGCTGGACAGCCTGCTGGACATCTCCAGACTGGAGGCCAAAGCGGTGTCGGTGAAGTGTCAACCGTTTTTTTTGGCTGACCTGATGACGCAATTGCAGCAGGACTTGGGGCAACAAGCACTGGACAAGGGATTGCGGTTGCGCATTCGCCCCACCTCGCTTCATGCGTCAAGTGATGCCACATTGGTTTATCGCATTTTGCTCAATCTGGTGGGTAATGCACTGCGCTACACGCTGCGTGGTGGCGTGTTGGTGGTTTGTCGCGAGAGGGGCGGCGGACAGCTTGTCCAGATCCAGGTCTGGGACACCGGGATAGGCATACCACCAGAGCACCAGCAAGATATCTTCAAGGAGTTTTACCAGATTGGTAATGCAGGCCGTGACAGAAACAAAGGACTTGGCCTTGGACTGAGCATTGTGCAACGCACGGCAGATTTGTTGGAACATCCGGTGGGATTGACCTCCAGAACGGGCGTGGGCAGTCGCTTTACTTTGACTTTGCCGGCGGCGCAAGTGGTGCCAGATTTGGACCTTGGTCCAGGTGTGAATCAGGCCTCCCAGCATGATTTGAACGGGGTTAGCGTCTGGGTGATTGAAGACGATGAAATGGTTTTGACAGCTTTGGTGGGGTTGTTGGAAGATTGGGGAATGCGGGTGCAGGCAGCACGTGATTTGCAGTCGGCCGGAAAATTGGTTGACGCTGGCTTGACCCCGGATTTGATTCTGAGCGATTACCGCTTGCAGCAAGGTCAGAATGGCATTGAGGTGATCCAGCAGCTCAGGTCACGTCTAAACAGTCAGGTGCCTTCCTGCCTGATGAGCGGGAACACCGATGCCGATCTGATGGCGGCCGCGCAAGAGGCAGAGTTGACTTTGTTGCACAAGCCGGTTCGTCCCGCAAAACTACGAAACCTGATGAGACGCTTGTTGATGAAGGGTCAAATTCTTGATGAGGACTTGCGGTAGCCCCACCGCGCGGCTTCGGTGGCTGCTTGTGTACGAGTTTTGGCGTTGAATGCACGCATGATCGTGGTGACATGGGTTTTGATGGTTTCCTCGCCCAAAAAAAGCCGTTCACTGATTTCGCGGTTGGTGCAGCCGTCCAACAGCAATCGCAACACCTCCAATTGACGTGGACTGAACACCGGAGCCTTGGCATCGGGCAAGGTGCTGTTATGCGCATCGGGAAATGCGCTCATGCTGTTGGGTGTGTAAATGTCACCGTCGAGTACGCATTTCAATGCAAATAGAAGTTCGTCACTCAATCCGGATTTTGTGACAAAACCACAGGCACCTTGGGCCAAGGCCTGCTGCATGACACTCGGATTGGCAGAGCCGGATAAGATGACGACAGGCAGGTCAGGATGTCGATCTCCCAAAATACCCAAAGCCTCTAAGCCATTCATGTCCGGGAGATGGTAATCCAGCAACACCAGGTCAAGATCAGGGTGGGCACTGGCAAGTGCAAACGCCTGCGCACAATTGGGTGCCTGCAGGACATCTACAGCTTCGTCACGGTCAAGGCCTTTGAGCACCTGGCTCAGGCCTTCACGGACCAATGCATGATCATCAACAACCAATATTTTCAAAATGACTGCCCTGGGGTCTTCTTACAATCCAACGGGTAACCGCACTGGCTCTTGTGGAGTCTGCCAGGCTGCGGTAGCCATCATACTTTAAGCCCATGTTTGTTCACCTACGTCTGCATACCGAATTTTCCGTCATCGACGGTACCACCCGCATTGACGAAGTGGTCAAGGCGGCAGCCTCTGACGGCCAAGCTGCCATGGCCATCACCGACCTGAGCAATCTGTTTGGAGGCATCAAGTTTTATCGTGAAACCCGCAAACGAGGCGTGAAACCCGTGGTCGGTGCAGAGATCTGGCTAGAGGGGCTGGGCAAGGAACTCGGGCAACTGTCACGCGTTCTGTTGCTGGTGCAAAGTCACCAGGGCTATTTGAACCTGTCGGAATTGCTGGCCCGGGCGTGGACGCAAAATGCCGGGAAAAGCCAGGCGACGGTCTCCTTGGCGTGGCTGAGTGAGCTGAACGCAGGGCTGATTTGTCTGGCGGGAGCGCAAGCCGGCCCGGTGGGGCAGGCGTTGATGCAGGGAGACGAGGCCCGCGCGCTGGATGCGGCGCTCCAATTGGCGAAGGTGTTCCCCCACCGGTTTTATCTGGAGTTGCAGCGTGCCGGTCGTCCCGAAGACGAAGCGCATGTGGTGGCCACCGTACAACTGGCCCAGCGCATGCAATTGCCTGTGGTGGCCACGCACCCGGTTCAGTTTCTGACACCTGAAGACTTTGAGGCCCATGAAGCACGTGTTTGTATTGCAGAAGGCGAGATGCTGGCCAATCCGCGCCGTGTGCGCCGTTTCACGCGTGAGCAGTATTTCAAGAATAGCCAACAGATGCAGGCGCTGTTTGCTGATTTGCCTTCTGCGGTGGCCAACAGCGTGGAAATTGCCAAACGCTGCAACCTGACCTTGGTGCTGGGCAAGCCGCAGTTGCCGGATTTCCCCATTCCTGAGGTCAACGGGGTGGTGATGCAGGCCAATGAGTACTTTCGATATGCCTCACATGAAGGTTTGAAAGAACGCATGGCGCACCTGTACCCGGATCCGGTGCAGCGTGAGGTCGAGATGCCACGGTACCTGGAACGACTCGAATTTGAGTTGGTAACGATTCTTGGCATGGGTTTTCCGGGTTATTTTTTGATTGTGGGCGACTTCATCAACTGGGCCAAAAACAATGGCTGCCCGGTGGGGCCGGGGCGGGGTTCGGGTGCAG
>CAIOAQ010000365.1 GCA_903856025.1 uncultured beta proteobacterium | reverse complement strand
GATGAACCAACCAACCACTTAGACGCGGAATCGGTGGATTGGCTAGAGCAGTTTTTGAAGCGCTACTCTGGCACAGTGGTCGCCATTACCCACGATCGGTACTTTTTAGACAATGCAGCCGAATGGATTCTGGAACTTGATCGGGGTGTAGGTATTCCGTACAAGGGCAATTACAGCTCCTGGATGGAGCAAAAGCAGGCACGCCTGGAACAAGAACAAAAGGGCGAAGAATCTCGCGCTAAAACTTTGAAGAAAGAGTTGGAATGGTCGCGCCAGAACCCCAAGGCGCGTCAGGCCAAAAGCAAGGCGCGTCTGGCCCGCTTTGAAGAATTGTCTGATTTTGAATATCAGAAGCGCAACGAAACCAATGAAATCTTCATTCCGGTGGCTGACCGTCTGGGCAATGAAGTCATTGAGTTCACCAATGTCAGCAAGTCGTTTGGCGACCGTTTGCTAATCGATAACCTGAGTTTCAAGGTGCCCGCAGGCGCCATTGTCGGCATCATCGGCCCCAACGGTGCCGGCAAATCTACCTTGTTCCGGATGATTTCTGGTCAGCAACAACCTGACAGCGGAACAGTCAAGATTGGTTCGACCGTCAAGATGGCCTTTGTGGATCAAAATCGTGACGATCTGGCCAATGAAAAGACTGTTTGGGAAGACGTTTCTGGCGGGCTTGACATGCTCAACATCGGCAAGTTCGTCATGGCCAGTCGGGCCTATTGTGGACGTTTCAACTTCAACGGCGCAGATCAACAAAAGCGCGTGGGTACGCTCTCCGGTGGTGAGCGCGGACGCTTGCATCTGGCAAAAACACTGATTGCCGGTGGCAATGTGTTGATGCTTGATGAACCGTCCAATGACCTGGACGTGGAAACATTGCGTGCGTTGGAAGACGCGTTGCTGGAATTTGCGGGTTCGATCATGGTTATCAGTCACGATCGGTGGTTCCTGGATCGCATTGCGACGCACATTCTGGCTTGCGAGGGTGACAGTCAGTGGACTTTCTTCGACGGCAACTACCAAGAATATGAGGCTGACAAACGTAAACGTCTGGGTGAAGAAGGTGCCAAGCCACATCGCATGCGTTTCAAAGCATTAAAGTAGTTGTTAGGGAAATTTTTTAGTGACCTTCTCAGAACACTCACTGTCAAACAATTCACCGTTTCTTGCGCTGTTGGCCAAGGCAGCTACAAGCGGTGGTTTGATGTTGAGACGTGTTCTTGACGCGACCAGACAGTCGATGCTGGATGATGCAAAGCACCTGTCCGGCGCGTTGGCTCGCGACCAATTGGTGTTGTGTATCAAACTTCTGGACTTGAACGCGGCAAAGTTGTGTCTGCAATTCCCCAAGGCTCTCGAATCTGTGTTTCTGAGACCAGAAGCTTCTCAAACTAGATTTGCGGATGCCGCTACGCAAGGTTTGAGATTGGAGCAACTCGAGCAAATGGACGAAGCGCAAGTTCAAGAGCGAGTAGTCATTGCCCGCGTGTTGCAGCAGGTGCTGATGGCTACACAAGAGGTATTACCAGATTTAGACCGTTATGTTTGTGCTCAACAGGGGTTGCGTCAGGTTTCAGCGATGCATAACCCCCTGCGTCCCGACAATTACATCTTGGCGCTTCATGAATTGATGTCGCAAGGTAACCTGCCTCCTAACGTTCGGTCGATTTGGATGCAGCACATGGCGGGAACTCTGGGGGAGAGTTTGGCGGAATCGTATAAATTTCTTGTATCTCAACTCAAAAACTCCAGCGTTCCGCTGGAGACCGCTAAGCACGGTCACTTGCCGGATGTGAATGGTTCAACCTCGTCAGCACGGGGTCATGAACCCAGGGTGGTGTGGGTACCCCGGAGTCGACCCACCGCATTGACGTTGGGACGTTTGCGGCGGTTGATGACCAAAGAGCTTGATCTCGCGGCGTCCGAGCCGCATGAAAAACCGAATGCTACGGCAAAAAAACTCACAAAGAGTAGTAAAGAATCCTTTGCACTTCAATTTACCAGAGAGTTTGAAGGCCAGCCAGAAGATGGGGCGTTGACCACGGATTTTGATGCGACTGTACCGGCTGCTTTTGAGGCGCTAAAGGAAATGCAACCAGTTGACCGTGACCAACTCATGCAACGCATGGAGCAGGTGACTTTGGCAACTAACGGTAGTTCGGGTGCGCTGAAGGTTGACTTGTCGTTGCGCGAGAAACTTATCAGCGAAGCCAAAGGGATTGGCCAGGTTCTTAGCTTGGAGGTGGTGGCCTTGATGATCGATAACCTGGCACAGGACCAACGCTTGTTGGAGCCTGTGCGGCGGGTTATTGTGCAGTTGGAGGCGGCTCTACTGAGGTTGGTGCGTGTTGATGTTCGATTCTTCAGTGACAAAAAGCATCCGGCACGCCGGTTGTTGCAGGAAATTTCGGAACAGGGGTTGGCTTTTTGTGCGATCACTGAGCCTCTGTTTAATGTGTATTTGGAGTCATTGAATAGGTATGTCGTTCCATTGTCAGAACTGAGTATCGACAGTGCCCAGCCATTTGCTGCGGCGCTTGCCAACTTGACATTGGAATGGGAGCTCAACGGCATCAAGGATCGTGTTTTACATCAGGTAGATGATGCAAAAACCGCTTTGAAAGCTGCAGAGCGGCGCAACATATTGGCGAGCAAGATCGCAACCGATATGCGATCAAACATCGAGTTGAAAAAAATGCCACAAGGCATTGTTGATTTTTTATTGGGCCCATGGGCGCAGGTCATGGCTACTGCGCAACTGCGGCGGCAAAAGGGTGATGGTGATTTAAGTGGGTACAAGGCCTTGGTAGGCATGCTTTTGTGGAGCGCTCAGCCAGAAATTACCTGCAAAGACATTGATAAATTGACACAATTGGTGCCACGTTTGTTGACGGGTTTACGTGGGGGATTGCGCTTGATCGATTACCCGTCCACTAAAACCAGTCTGTTTTTTGATATTTTGATGAAATTGCACCAGCAAGCATTCAATCAGAAGTTGGTTGCCGTCGTGTCTACAACAACCTCGACTGGATCGGCATCCCTGTCAGGTGAACAAGACGGCTGGGTTGCACCCGCAGAAGCCAAAGTGTCCGGATTTATGGCGATGGACGAAGCGGTTGGTGTGTTGAATGCGCCTGTTGCGGAGCCGCAAAACTCTATCTATGAGACAAATACGGTGCAGGATCCGGTACTGGCGGTTTTGTCTGAAGGCTGCTGGGTGGAGTTGCAGGTGTCGCACGCATGGTTGCGAACCCAATTGACATGGATCAGCCCACAAAAGACCATGTATTTATTTACCGATGTACAGGGCAGGGCCCAATCCATGACCAAGCGGATGCTGTTGCGCCTGAGCCAGGCGGGTGCATTCAAAGTGGTTTCTGAACAACCTGTTGTCGAAGATGCATTGGACGCAGTGGTGCACACCGCAATGGTCAATAGCCTGGATCTCAGGTTGCAGTGAATTGCATGCATGCACACTTAAGGTGCAGCATGCAGATGTCTTGTCGTTAGCTTGGCGCTGGTCGGAGTGAGATGATTGGATGCTAAGCGTGTGAGATCAACCAGCCAGAGCGGCCTTGACTGCTTGTGACACCAAGCCCATGTCGGCTTTTCCTGCCAATTGCGTTTTGATTGAGCCCATGACCCTGCCCATGTCTGCTGGGCCTTTGGCACCCAAGCTGTTGACGATGGCTTGTACGGCGGCGGTGATCTCTTCTGCACTCAGACGCTGTGGCAGGTAGGTTTCAAGCACCTTGATTTCGGCACTTTCTTTATCAGCCAAGTCCATGCGCTGAGCAAGCGTGTAGGCGGCTACTGAATCTTTGCGTTGTTTTATAAGTTTGTCCACAATGCCCACCATGGTGACATCGTCCACCACGATGCGTTCATCTACTTCTCTTTGTTTGACGGCGGCAAGTAGCAGACGGATAGTGCCGAGGCGCTCGCTGTCTTTGGCGCGCATGGCGGTTTTCATGTCTTCGGTGACTTGGTCTTTCAGTGACATCATTAATTTCCGTGAATGGTTGTGGCAAAAAAAAACCCGCCTGAGCGTCCCCGGCGAGCTTTTTTTGAGGCTGTAAAGCCCTGCCGATATGGCAGGCTTAAAACAACTTCTTGGGCAATTGCATTGCGCGAATGCGCTTGTAATTGCGTTTGACGGCAGCCGCCTTCTTACGCTTGCGTTCGGCGGTGGGTTTTTCATAGAACTCACGGGCACGCAGGTCAGTGAGAAGGCCGAGCTTTTCAATGGTGCGTTTGAAGCGGCGCAGAGCGACGTCGAAGGGTTCGTTTTCTTTTACACGGATCGTTGTCATTACGTAATGTAGTCCAGAGTGTGCAGACTTCTATCAAAGGGAGATCGAGCCATTTGATGAACATCGTGCGATTTTCCCCGCTTTAAAGTTGATCAGGCAGCGGGGGTTTGCCAGCAAAGCCTAGGATTATAGCGATTTGGAATCGTTGATTGGTGCTTATGCGTTGCTTGAATGGCGGTTCTTGTGATGATTTTGCGACATTTCAACTGCCAACAGCCCGCTCAACACGTCTCCGACCACGATCACACTAGGGCTACCAAGCTGCTCCGCTGCAATGGTGGCCTCCATTTCCGTCAATGTGCATACCGCGTGCCGTTGTTGTGCCAGGCTGACATTTTGGATGATGGCCACCGGCGTGCTCGCTGGCAAGCCTTGCAGCAACTCGCTTTGGATATGCGCCACGCCGCGCACGCCCATGTAGATGACCAGGGTCAATTTGGCGCTGTGCGCGGTTTGCGCCAGTGCGCGCCAATCGATGCCTGCGTCGCCAGGCTTGGCATGGCCAGTGATGAACACCACGCCATGGGCGTGTTCACGGTGCGTCAGCGGCACACCCAAGGAGGTCACTGCAGCCAGCCCAGCGGTGATGCCGTTGACCACGCTCACGCTGATGCCTGCAGCCTGTAAGTGCGCCATTTCCTCGCCACCACGGCCAAATACAAACGGGTCGCCGCCCTTAAGACGCACCACCTGTTCACCATCGCGCACTGCCATGACGATGAGTTTTTCAATGAAGGCCTGCGGCGTGGACCGGCAGCCACCGCGTTTTCCGACCTGGATCACCCGTGCGCCGGGGCGTGCCAATGCAACTACAGCGTCACTGACCAAGTCATCCACCAGCAGCATGGTGGCGGCCTGAATTACTTTGACAGCTTTTACGGTCAACAAGTCTGGGTCGCCTGGGCCAGCACCTACCAGTGTGCAATGGCCGCGCCCGATAACGGTGCGTTTTTGGGATGCATCGTTGCAATTGATGACCTGGCCAAAGTGTGGTGTGGTGGTGGGTTTCATGGTGTCGTCCTCATTTGTGCTGACAGATGCACGATGTGTGCCACCTGTTGTGCGATCGGTGGAGGTACGGGCAAATTGCCGTCTAACACCTCTCGTGTCCAGCGTGCGGTACTGGCAGCGTCAAGGTCTGGAAGTTGAGGCAATTGCGCCAATGACCCAGTCTGGGGTTCTTGTACGCGCAAGCATTCGCCCTGGAAAATAGCATCCATGGCAGGTGTTCGGCGTGGATCTGCGACGGGTTCACCCTCCGTGCCACGCAACAGCAGCGCGGTGGCCTGTGTCAATTTTAAAGTTGCCGTCATGGAAACGGCATATTCCGGGTGGGTGTAGCTGCCTACGATCACTACTGGTCCGTCACATGGGTTCATCAGTTTGACAAGGCTGTGCGCTGAGTTGCGCAGACCGATCACGCGACGCACGTCAAGCAGGTGCGCCAAGCCTGGACTCAGCAACGCAGTGGGTACAAATTGAACCCCACCTGAAGCTATATTTGTAATAGCGGTCTTCGCAGGTATATCAAGGGCTAGAAGCACATTTTGTGAAGAAACACGGGCATCTTCCGTTGCGCTGCCATGTACTACCACGGCAAGCCCCTGACGCGCCAATAACAACGCCAGTAGAGGGGTCAGCACCGGCAATCTGCGTGCACCGTTGTAGCTGGACAGCACCACCGTAGGGCATCCATGGGTGGGGATGGCGTGAAGGCGTTGTTGCGTCGCATCCAGAAAACCAGCCATTTCTTCGGCTGTTTCACCTTTGATGCGCATGGCCAGACAAAAAGCGCCCACCTCTAGGTCAGTGACCGAGCCGTCGATCAGCTGGCCAAACAGGTCAGCAGCGTGTTCACGGCTCAGGTGGCGTGCACCTTCTTTTCCGCGTCCAATTTCCTTGATGTAGTGGCTGATGCTCATGACCATCATTGTCTCTGAAGAGTCATAACCTCAAGACCAATGCGTTCACCACGTGGAGTCAAGCCTGTAAAAACATCCTCGTCTGCTGGTCTTTGGCGTGCCTGCCAAACAACACAACGACTGCGATGCTCATCAGGGGCGAATCGTGTGTTGGTATCGGGCTACGGGCCTGGTGAACCAAGGATTCACTGTGATCTGAATGAATTCACTTCGTTGTTTGGAGCGGACTTTTGGTCTCCATGCCACCACCCAGGACCTTGAACAACGCAATCTGGCTTTGCGATACGGCCAGCCGGATCTGTACCGCGCTTTGCTGCGCTGCAAACAGGCTGCGCTGGGCATCGAGCCAGTCAAGTTGGCTGGCAGCACCGTTGTCAAATCTCAGCTTGGTCAGCCGCGTGCGCTCTGATTCCGCGGCCAACAGCGCCTGCGTGGCTTGCAGTTGCTGACCCAGCGTGTGACGAGTAGCCAAGGCATCAGCTACTTCGCGGAAGGCGTTCTGGATCGACTTTTCATACTGTGCTATGGCCATGTCACGGCCGATTTTGGATGCGTCCAGGTTGGCCTGGTTGCGCCCGCCATCAAAGATGGGAAGCACCAGTTGCGGGGTTGGGATCCAGCCCCAAGAACCATTTTTAAACAGCCCAGACAGGTCGCTGCTGGCCGATCCCAGGCTGGCAGTCAGGCTGATGCGCGGGAAAAATGCCGCGCGGGCTGCGCCGATGTTGGCGTTGCTGGCGATCAAATTTTGCTCAGCCTGACGAATGTCAGGGCGACGGTTGAGCAAGTCTGACGGTAAGCCAACGGGAAGATCCGCAAAGGCCGGCTGGTTCAGCGATGGTTGCACCAGTTGCGCCTGCGCCGTTTCACCCAGTGGCTTGCCCAACAGCAGCACCAGGGCATTTTCGTCAAGCGCGCGCTGGCGCAGTTGCTGGGCCAGTGCAACCCTGGTGGCTTCCAGCAGCGTTTGCGCCAGACGCAGGTCCAGCTCGGACGCCGCGCCGTGTTTCAATTTGAGTTCGGTGAGTTTGAGTGACTCCGCGCGCGAGTCCAGCGTTTGATGGGACACCGAGAGCAGTTCTTCGTCAGCCAGCAGGGCCAGCCAACTTTGGGCCACGGTGGCGATCAGGCTGATCTGAGTGGTCTGCGCGGCTTCGGCAGAGGCTAGGTATTGCGCGAGGGCCTGTTCCTTGAGGCTGGCGACGCGACCAAAAAAATCAAGTTCATAGGCGGTGACGCCGATGCCAGCAGAGTAGGCGCTGTTAAGCCCCCCTGAACCATTTGTTGTGCGGGTTCCGGTCGCGCCGAGGTTGACGGTTGGAAACTGGTCAGCCCGGCGAATACCGAGCTGGGCACGGGCTTGTTCAATGGCCAGTGTGGCCACCCGTAGGTCGCGGTTGTTGGCCAGCGCGGTGCCAATCAACTGGCGCAGCGTGGGGTCGGCAAAGTAGTCCTGCCAGGTCAGGTTGGCTGCTGGCGTGGTGCTGCCCGCGGCATTGCTGGAGGCTGGCCACTCGTTGGCCACTGGCGCAGCAGGGCGTTCGTAGCTGGGTATCAGGCTGCAGGATGCTATTAATAATGTAGTTGCTTGCGAAGCTATGACGAGGGCTAGAGGCCTAAAAGTCTTAAGGTTGTTAGACATCGGTATGCACTCCCATGTGCGCGGCCTGTTCGGCGTGAATGGCATGTTGGCGCGCACTGTCCTTGAACAGGCTGCGCACCACGACAAAAAAGATAGGCACGAACACCACCGCCAAGCTGGTGCCCGTCAGGATGCCACCCACCACACCGGTGCCAATGGCGCGTTGGCTCGCCGAGCCAGCCCCGGTGGCCAAAGCCAGCGGCAACACGCCCAGTGTGAATGCCAGAGAGGTCATCAGAATTGGTCTAAACCGCAGGTGCGCCGCAGCCAATGCCGATTCAACAACGCTCTTGCCCTGGGCTTGCAGGTCCTTGGCGAATTCGATGATCAGAATGGCATTTTTGGCCGATAAGCCGATGATGGTGATCAGTCCCACTTGAAAGTACACGTCGTTGGCATAGGCGCGCAGCAGCGTGGCCACGATCACACCCAGCACGCCCAGGGGCACCACCAAAATGACCGACAGCGGAATGGTCCAGCTTTCGTACAGGGCCGCCAAGCACAAAAATACCGCCAAAATGGCAAAACCATAGAGGATCATGGCCTGT
>CAIOAQ010000364.1 GCA_903856025.1 uncultured beta proteobacterium | reverse complement strand
GACTTCCACTTTTAACCAGATCAACCAACACACTGAGCGTCACTCCATCAGCCTTGCTCCAGGCTCATTGCTGGATTGGAAAATACTGGTGCACATTGAACATGAACTCCACCATTGGTGTGACGGGGGCGAAGGGGCAACCACTGTCTATCGATGTCAGTGTAGGACTACGTACGTCCACAGACCTGCGCTCCTTGATGCTGGATGCGGCCTATGCACTTCCGCCAACTATTAGTTTTCCACCACGGTCGATTTGCATGCAATTTTCAACGAAATTTGGATAGTGAGTGTGTGCTTACATTCTTTAATACATGCGATCTTATTTGGGTTTATTAACCCAATGTGTGAGCAATTGCTTAAAACGTGGTGGAAAACTAATAGAGGTGGCACGTCGATATCCGACTTCCAACTGTTGTAGAAGGAAATGCTCTTCACTGTGGCGTAGAGGAAGGTAAATGTGTCACTGCCCCTTTGAACGGCAAGCAAAACGTCCGCCACGCTGCATGGATGCTGGTTTGCAGGGTTGTGACGGTAAATGTGTCACCTCCACTAGGTTTGGGGGCCGACATGTTTGGGACTGCTCAACCGACGAAGGTTCGAACAATGGCGGCTCTATCGCGTGGTTGCCATGGGATTCGCTGTACAAAACTTGCCGGAGTATTGCCGTAGTGGTGTTGGCAATTGGGACACCTGAATGGGGCGTCCAGTACGCTGGCCTTCATGAGGTATTCGCTGGTGGCACCACAACTGCGACACCTTGTCTCCAGGCTACAACCATGCACCGGGCAATAAAGGATGTAACCAAACTGGTGAACTATGCCGTGATATCCGCGGGACATGCATCGTCTCTTTACACACACCTCACCATTAACTTGAACCTGGTTGACTACCTGATTTGCGTGGTCAGAAATGGTGAGTCCAACGTCCGGCATGATCACCAAACGCATTAAGTTTTAGCGGACTGCACTTGCCTCCCGCATCTACTCATTTGCATTTTGTCAGAAACATCTATATACTTCTGACAAACATATAACCCTATGAGCCAACTCGCAAAATCCATCCTGACTGCTGCCCAGGCCCTACCCGAAGGCGGCTTGCTGTCTCCCAAGGAGTTCTTGCACCTGGGCACTCGCGCCGCAGTGGATCAGACATTGACGCGTCTTACGCACGACGGGGAGCTGCTTCGCGTAGGGCGAGGTTTGTATGCGTTCCCAGTCCATAGTCGATTTGGCACTCGGCCACCTCAAACGCAGATGGTTGTACAGGCCATTGAGTCCGCCAGAGGGGAAGTGATCGTGGCAAGTGGTGCTGCCGAAGCCAATGCATTAGGCTTGACCACACAGGTGCCGGTGCGCGAGGTGTTCTTGACCTCAGGGCCTTCACGAAAACTGCACTTGGGAAAACGCACCGTGCAATTGCAGCATGCCAACCGCTGGTTATTGGCACTTGGAACGCGACCTGCTGGCAGAGCCATTCGCGCTTTGTCATGGCTGGGCCCCGAGCAGGGCGCTTCTGCGCTCAAGGTCTTGAGCACACAACTACCTGCACAAGAGTGGGTGGCCCTGCGGTCGGCACGGCAGATGCTGCCAAGTTGGATGGCTCGTGCTGTCAGTGAGGCGAGCGACCATGGCTGAATCGTGGTTTGATTTGAACCAGAAGGATCAGGCAGAGGCCCTGGAAGTAGCTGCTGGGCGAAGTGGGCGAGCGGCACACCTTCTTGAAAAAGACATTTGGGTCGTCTGGGCGCTGTCCGTCATTTACGGATCAACTGTTGGACGCACCCTGACATTCAAAGGCGGTACATCCTTGTCCAAGGTGTACCAGATCATCGACCGGTTTTCGGAAGACGTTGATTTGACATACGACATCCGTGCGCTCGTGCCGGACCTGCTACGCCAGGATGACCCAATCCCAACGTCGTCCAGCCAGGAAAAAAGAATCAGCAGCGCTGTGCGCGATCGCCTGCCCGGCTGGATTGCCAAAACCGTGCAGCCCCTATTTCAGGAAGCAATGCTTGCCAATGGCCTGCAAGTTGAGATGCGTATCGCAGGCCAAGGCCATGACAAACTGATCCTGTCCTATCCTCCTGTGAAAACCGGAACAGGCTATGCGGCCCCCACCATCCAGCTGGAGTTTGGTGCTCGGGCAACGGGTGAGCCCCATCAGATCCGAACAGTGGCATGCGATATGGCCGCCTTGATAGAAGGTGTGGATTTTCCGCAAGCAGCGCCGTTGGCGATGGCTGCCGAGCGCACTTTTTGGGAAAAAGCAACCGCCGCCCATGTGTATTGCATGCAGGGGCGTCTGCGCGGCGAGCGGTATTCAAGACACTGGTATGACCTTGTGGCACTTGCCAAATCCCCGTATTTTGAGAATGCAATCAGCGACCATGCGCTTGCCACGCAGGTCGCACAGCACAAATCGATGTTTTTTGCCGAAAAGGACAACGCCGGTAAATGGATCGATTACCACAGGGCGGTTACTGGGTCGCTGCAGATCATTCCTGAGGGCGCATCGCTCACGGCACTAGAACGAGATTACTCAGCCATGTTGGAAGACGGCTTGCTCTCACTGCATCAGCCAAGTTTTGCTGAGCTTATTGAAGCCTGTTTGGTGATACAAGATCGAGTGCATCAGAAGCGGGAAATACTGCGTTGACACAATTACCTTCCTCTACGACCGCCTCAGATGGGTGGCCATTTTCGAAATCTCATTGTCTAAAAGTGGCAAATATGTTTGACATGTTTGGTGGTGATGTGGACCAATTGGCTTTATGAACATCGCAGATATTGGTCAACTCGTCCACGCGCGTCGTACTGCTTTAGGGCTTTCCCAAGCCCGACTTGCAACGATGAGTGGCTTGTCGCGCGCCACCATTAAACAGCTCGAAACCGGGTCACTGGTGGACTTGGGTGCGGCTAAGTTGGCCGAGCTCCTTGATCTGGTTGGAATTAATCTGGATGCTGGTACGCGCAAGGGCCACCAACACGCACTCCAATTGGTCAGTCAAAGCGCCAGTGTGAGTTACAAGACATTGCTAGACCCGGCAGTATTGGCTGCTGCGTTGGTGGACGGCGACCTGCCAGAACGGTTGATTCCCCATATCGCGACCCTGCTCGATGAGGCTCCTTTGTACCTGATCGTGGCTGCCGTGGAAGAGGTGGCATCGATCAGCAGCATGTCGCCCAAACTGCTTTGGAAGCATTTGTTCCTTTGGGCCAAGGATCTTCATTCACCGCGAGGTGTGTGGGCGTGATGGCTACCAACTTGAAGACACCGGTTTCTCTGCCAGAAGGTGTTTGGTAGAGTCTGTTGCAACATGCTTATTCGCTAGTCGACGAGAACGATGCTCATGGCATCACAAATCCATTTTGGACGCTCGGCGGTGATACTGTCTTGATGCTTCGATATGAGCGCGATGGTTGTGCCATTTGCAAGCACACCCCAATCCATATAGGACAGATGACCATCGTCAGGTAAAGGCATTTTCAATTTGTGGCAGATCAATTGTTGGGCCACATGTGTGGGATTCCAGATCGCCCTATGCTCGTGCTTGGATTAAATCAACCGAAGACACGCCATGCCGCCACGCCTGACTGCAAAAGACTTTGACCAAGAGCTGCTGATTCTCTTTGACGCTTATGTGCACGGGAATCTGGATCGGCGCGGCTTTCTGGAACGTGCGCAAAAATTCACGACTGCCGGGGTAACTGCAGCCGGCTTACTGGTGGCCCTGAGCCCTGACTTTGCGGCCGGCCAGCAGGTGCCCAAGGATGATGCCAGGCTGAAAACGGAATTCATCAACTTCCCATCGCCGGCTGGCACGGGCAGTGTCAAGGGCTACTTGGCGCGCCCCGTAAGTGCAGGTAATACCCAGTTGCCGTCTATCTTGGTCATCCATGAAAACAGGGGACTCAATCCCCATATCGAAGACATTGCTCGCCGACTGGCGCTGGATGGTTTCATGGCATTCGCACCGGATGCACTGACACCTCTGGGCGGTTACCCCGGCAATGAAGAAAAGGCATTGGCAGCATTTGCCACGCTTGACCGTGCCAAGATTCTGGAAGACTTTGTGGCAGCGGCGCAGTGGCTGAAGGCCCGGCCTGACAGTACCGGGAAGCTGGGTGCGGTGGGATTTTGTTTCGGCGGCGGCATTGTCCACATGCTGTCGATCAGGTTGCCCGACCTGGCCGCTGGTGTGCCGTTTTATGGCAATACGCCGGATCCTTCCGATGCAGCCAAGGTAAAGGTTCCACTACTCATTCATCAAGCGGATGTGGATGAACGAATCAATGCATCCTGGCCTGCCTACGAGGCGGCTCTCAAGGCTGCAGGTGTGAAGTTCACCGTTTATCGCTACCCTGGCACCCAGCACGGATTCAACAACGACACCACACCCCGCTATGACGCAGCGGCTGCGCGGCTGGCATGGGAGCGGACAGTTTCGTTCTTCAAGACCAAATTGCAAACTGCCAGCACATCGCCTGTGGTGCGCCTGCGCGGCAAGATCGACTCAATGTCCGCCACGCGAATGAGTGTGCGTGAACGTAGTGGTGAACTGATCGACCTGGCGCTGCCGGCCGACTTGGTGATAAATGAGGTTTATGCGATCGAACTGTCTGACATCAAGGCGGGCAGTTATATTGGTGTGGGCGCAATGCCGCTAGCCGATGGTGTGCAGCGGGCAATTGCTGTGACCGTGTTTCCGCAGGCGATGCGCGGCACTGGTGAGGGCCACCGTCCGTTCGATTTGATGCCGCAGAGCACCATGACCAATGCGACGGTTGCCGATGTCATGGCTGTGCCCAATGGGCGCAAGCTCCAAGTGCGCTACAAGGACGGCGAAAAGACCATCGTCGTGCCATCGGACGCCCCGGTCGTTACTTTCAAGCCTGCCAATCGCAGCCTCCTGGTGCCTGGTGCGAGCGTGTCTCTGAGCGCTCAGATTGTCGAGGGACAGCCAACGGCAATGCGCATCAGTGTTGGACGCAATGGCTTTGCTGTGCCGTATTAGAGGCCGCCGACTCTGCTGGAGAACCTAGATCGCCGATTTCGACTTCGGCGCAATCAGCCCCTTGCCGGATTTCGGTTGTTCCGCGAAAGCGGTCTTCTCGCGGCAACGTCCAGTTTGATACCATTCCGATGGCTCATCCAAACATTATTTGTTAGCCCTCTACAGCCGTGGAATTCATTGCCGAGATATTCATCCAAATCGTGTGGACGATACTTCAGTTTCTCGGAGAGTTACTTCTTCAGGCGGTATTCGGATTCATCGTCGAGGTTATCGGCCGCAGTGTCACAGAGCCATTTCGCCACCCGAAACCAGTTCACCCTTGGCTAGCTGCGATGGGCTATATCATCTTTGGTGGTCTGGCCGGTGCGATAAGCGTTTGGATACTTCCAACGCTGTTCATTACCGCTCAGTGGCTACGCATCGCCAATTTGGTCCTCACACCGTTGGTCACTGGAGTCATGATGGACCGCCTAGGCACTTGGCGCGAGGGGAAGGGCCAAGCAACCATTCGTCTCGATACCTTCGCTTATGGCTATTTATTTGCATTTTCAATGGCTCTCATGAGGTTTAAGTGGGGACACTGAGCACACCAATCATTCCATGGGACACTGCGCGATAAGTCCGCCGAGCGTCGAATGTCAACTACCTGCCGTAGCTGACTTTGGACTGTGTCGCTCCGCTGCCGGCCTTCGACGAACCTTCCTCGACATAGCTGTCACTCGGAGTACGGGAAGTATTGCGACTCAAGTGAGTGCATTTGATGAACGGGGTACAACTGTCGAACGGGATGGCCACGTATCAACTAGTTAAGTAGTCAGAAAAACATGGGCAACCTCACTCTTTGCTTCTGAGAAGCGATTGCAAATCTTTACCTTCAGTTAACTGAACTACTGCACAACCAGTCAGTTCCCAATGCATGATCTGGCCATATGAATCCATATCTTGCACGGAGCACGCCCTTTGATACAAATTAACAGCGGTCCTGTTGCCAACCAATTTCGCTTTCAAGCTGCGCGACGCATGCTTCGCGCCTTCCTCCATATCGATCCGAGCAGAACATATTTTGGATCAAGCCGTTTCTATATAAATGGTCTTTGCGGCCAGCTTTTTTTCGACAGAGAATCTGCCGGGACTTATCAGGTTATGGCTCAGCCTGGAAAAAATCGTCGCAGTTACACCATGGTCATTGAGCCTGGCACTTCTTTTGAACTTTCTCAAGTCAAGTCGCAGCTGCATTGATGCCAAATCACACTCTTCATTATGAAATTTATGTTCAATAATTCTAAACATCGACCCTTGATGCCGCAGGCTTGTCTGACATTGGTAGCGATGATCACACTGGGCGTATCCCTAAGCGGTCAAGCTCAAACGCTTGCGCCTATAGCGGAGGTGTCGCTCAGCTCTGCGAAATTTCCGGATATGACCAGTATCGCGGCGCAATTTTCCCCGACTGTGGTGAATATCAGTGTCCGTGGAACACGCAAGGTGTCCACTGGCAGTGATCTGTCTGCCAATAATGGAGCCGATGCACAAGGATCACATGAAGACGATGCCATGAGCGGTTTTCTTCGTGATTTTCAGCAGCGCTTCGGCGGCCTGCCGCCGCAATTGCAATTGCCGGTTCGTGGTGAGGGCTCAGGTTTCATCGTCAGCCCGGATGGTGTGATTCTGACCAACGCGCATGTGGTCAGTGACGCTGAAGAAGTGGTGGTTAAGCTCACAGATAGACGCGAGTTCATTGCCAAGGTGCTTGGAAGTGACAAATTAACCGACATAGCGGTACTTAAAATCGATGCCAGCCACCTGAAGGTTGCACCCATATCAACACCCTCGCCACTGCAGGTGGGGGAATGGGTATTGGCCATTGGGTCACCCTATGGTTTTGAGAGCAGCGTGACCGCCGGGGTTATCAGTGCCACCAGACGTTCATTGCCTGGGGATGGTGCTGTGCCTTTTATCCAGACCGATGCCGCAATCAACCCTGGTAATTCTGGCGGACCGCTAATCAACATGCGTGGCGAGGTGGTTGGCATCAACTCCCAAATCTACTCCCGTACCGGCGGCTATCAGGGCCTGTCGTTTGCCATTCCCATTGACGTGGCGCAACAAATTGAACAACAAATTCTAAGTACCGGAAAGGTGCGACACGCAAAACTCGGTGTTGCAGTACAGGATGTCAATCAAACGCTGGCTGAGTCGTTCAAGCTGGACAAGCCTGCTGGTGCATTGATCAGTGATGTAGACAAGGACAGCGCAGCGAGTCGCGCAGGGCTTGCAATTGGCGACGTGGTACTGGCCATCAATGGCCGCCCAATAGAGTTTGCTGGTGACCTGTCTGCCAACGTGAGTCTGGCACAGCCCGGCGAGCAAGTCCAACTCGTTATATGGCATAAAGGGGCGCGCAGCACGCTTCATGTTCTATTAGGGGATGCAACAGCTCAATCGGACAAGCCCCAAGCCGCCAATGCTACTGAACCCAACCCAGTGGATCGACTCGGCCTGTTGCTTAGTAAGAAAAAGTCAGGCGAGGGATCGGGGCCAGGCGTTGACTCAGGCTTGCTGATTGAAGGTGTCGCTGGAGCTGCTGAGCGCGCTGGGGTGCAACCCGGCGACCGTTTACTGGCCATTGATGGCCAGATGGTCACTACCGTTGCCCAGGCGGGTGCTGCAGCCGACCATGCGGGAAAATCCGTCGCCTTGTTGGTAGAGCGTGATGGAATGAAGATATACGTTCCGTTGAGGTTGGTGTAATTTACGCGTAACAGTGAGCAAATTCACACCCATCGACATGTTGCCTTGGGGGCGGCAGCGGGTACGTATTGCGCGCTATTTGCCTAAGAGCGT
>CAIOAQ010000363.1 GCA_903856025.1 uncultured beta proteobacterium | reverse complement strand
GTTCCCTTTAGGTGAAATTACGTGAGGATTTTGGAGGTCAATCCCGATTTTCACAAGCGGAAATTCTAGCAGGAAATTTCGGCCATTCCTGAGGGGCATCAGCATTGTGTGGGCTACTTGGCGGGGGGTAGTGGGGGAGGGGGGCGAACAGGTTGCTGGCCTGGGTGTGCGGGCATTGCCAGCGTTGGGATCGGTGGTGGGGTTCGTGTGGGGTTGAACGCCACTCGGAACCGGATCTTTGTGGGGCGGCTTGAACGTAAAGCCGGTAGCCCAATTGGATCACTCCGATTCGGTCGATCGCCCCGCTAGCGTTCTATCGGCCTTGGTGCAACAATTGATGCGCCTATTTAACTGGAGGGCTTACCATGCATCACGATGCCAAATGTCCAAAATGCGAAGCACCTGTTTCGACGGTGAAGTTCGAAGTAGCCGATATTTCAGAGCACAGCCAAAACGTAGCCCAAGTCGGCTTGTATCTCTGTCCAAGCTGCAATACAGTCCTTGGCGTGGGGCTTCATCCCGAGATCTTGGTAAGTAACATTGTTGAGCGGCTAAAGCAATCCTGATGCAGAGGGCTTGGTAATGCGGTGTGGTGGTCCCCTGCACATCGGAACTTAGATAATTCCCCGCATGAGAATCAATTTAGTCACACCATTTGCCGAGACAGATGCTGTTAAAGCACTTGGAGCACGTTGGGACCCCGCCAAAAAATGTTGGTACATCACGGATGTTGCCGATCTCACTCCGTTCTTGCGCTGGATTCCAAACATGGAGGCGGCAAAGGTTAGCCCGCAGGCTCTGAACATGCCGCCAAAGACAACGCCGACTGATATCGCAGTTCCTACCAAGCATAACGGCGGTGTGGCCGATTGTGGCTGCGATGTTTTGCCTTGGGAAGATTGCGTCCACACAACTAAATCATGACCATAGTGAGCATTCCGAAATTGACAGATCCGACCATACTGTTTCATCAGGTACTGATCAACATTGATTTCATCCCGAAGTCGCCCACATCTGCAATCATCTCGTACAGAACGGGTAACTGGCCAGTCAATCGTTCGTAATAAGTTCAACCGTGCCCCATGGAAAGGGATTCGAGGGGTAATCAACTACGATTCCACCCGGGCTAGTTAGCGTCCCAACTCTTCTGCAAATCCCTGCGATCTCGTTTTGTAGGGCGGCCATGGGCAATAGTCAAGGCAGGCTCAGGGCTCAAGCGGTTTGCTTCGATGGCCTTGGCTCTTGCTTCCAGACTTGCTGCGGTTTCCTCAAACAGCTGTTGTGCCACTGGTGCAGGTCCACGCTGTTCGCTGATGCCTTTGACCACGACGGTGCGGGGTATCTTGGCCTGCACGATGGTGATGACGTCTCCTACGCGGATCTCTCTGGATGGCTTCACATTGTGCTGGTCAATTTGCACGCGTCCATGGTTGATTTCATCGGTTGCCAATGAGCGGGTTTTGAAAAAACGTGCGGCCCACAGCCATTTGTCGATTCGGGTTTTATCCATTATTTTTAGAGCTTGAAGCCGTCTTCGCAGGCGTCCAACGTCGGGTACACCAGTGTTGACAGTCGCAATGTTCTATTGCTGACTTACAGCCCGAACGGCCTCATTGACGAACCTAGTGATTGAACGCACAGGGGGCATGTCCGCCAGCGTTGGGACAGGCGCCACACGGACTAGGCAAAGCAGGTGCAGCATGTTCTGATGACGAGGTCGTTGCGAACACCGATAGCAATTTGCTCAATTTTGTCGAGTGACAGCTCGGGCACTCTGGGGAGGTGTCGGAACGTACCAGCGCTTCAAATTCGTTTCCGCAGTCACCACAGGCATATTCGTAGATTGGCATTTTTTTCTCCAAGTCGTTGCCGAATTATCCATCGTGAACAAAGATGACCATCCGATCGGGCCTGTGCAACTCATGCATACTATTGGCTGGAAAATTGATCATCAAGACAGACGAACTATCAACCCCCAAGAAGGAGTCAATGTGAGCGAACAAACGAAGTACCTACTCGGCGAAGATCAGATGCCTAAGGTCTGGTACAACATTCAGGCCGATTTGCCTAAGCCTGCACCAGCTGTCTTGCACCCTGGTACCCTTCAACCAGTAGGTCCGGACGATCTTGCGCCACTCTTTCCGAGGGAACTCAGCATGCAGGAAGTCAGTCAAGAGCGTGAAATTGAGATTCCTGAGCCAGTGCGAGATGTGTTTCGTCTCTGGAGACCCGCTCCCCTTTACCGGGCTCGCCGCCTTGAAAAGGCACTAGGCACTCCCGCGAAAATTTACTATAAATATGAAGGAGTGAGCCCCGCCGGAAGTCACAAACCCAACACGGCAATTCCACAGGCTTTTTATAACCAGCAGGCTGGTGTGAAAAGGTTAGTCACAGAGACAGGTGCCGGCCAGTGGGGCACGTCCCTTGCTTTTGCCGGGTCGTTGTTTGGACTTCAGGTAGAGGTTTTTCAGGTACGAGTGTCATTTGATCAAAAACCGTATCGACGTGCCGTCATGGAAACCTATGGTGCACGTTGCGTGGCGTCGCCATCTGTCGAAACCGCGTTCGGTAGGTCTGTTTTGGAAAAGAACCCTGACCATCCAGGCAGCCTTGGTATTGCGATCTCGGAGGCCGTTGAACTTGCGGTTCAGCGCGATGACACCAAGTATGCGCTAGGGTCTGTGCTCAATCATGTGTTGCTGCATCAGACCATCATCGGGCAAGAAGCGATCGAACAGATGAAGATGGCCAACGATTGGCCCGACGTGGTGATTGGTTGTGCGGGTGGAGGTTCCAATTTCGCCGGCATTGCATTCCCGTTCATTGGTCATGGTTTGCGCGGCGGGAAGAAATCACGCGCCGTGGCGGTGGAACCGGCGGCGTGCCCGTCGCTGACACGAGGCATGTATGCCTATGATTTTGGTGATACCGGGAAAATGACCCCACTGACAAAGATGCACACGCTGGGCAGTCAGTTCACGCCACCTGGCTTCCACGCAGGTGGACTGCGCTATCACGGGATGGCATCGCTGGTGTCGCATTGCAAGGAGTTGGGCCTGGTCGAGGCGGTGGCCTACAACCAAGTCGAGTGTTTTGAGGCCGGCGTTCTTTTCGCAAGAAACGAAGGCATTGTTCCTGCTCCGGAGTCAAATCATGCGGTGAAAGGTGCCATTGAGGAGGCGATGCGCTGCAAACGGGAGGGCAAAGCTGAAACCATCTTGTTTTGTTTGAGTGGTCACGGTCATTTCGACATGACGTCCTACCAAAAATATTTTGCTGGGGAACTGAAGGACGACGGTTACGACGAGCGTGAGTTGGAACTGTCCCTCCAAGGCTTACCTAAAGTTCCAGAAACGGTCTGACTGGACCTGATTACCTGGATGGCCCACATACAGTGCCTCACGGGTTCAACAGCAAATCGACTTGAGCCGCCACAAAGTTCAATGAAATCAACGCTATAGACTCTCTAAATT
>CAIOAQ010000362.1 GCA_903856025.1 uncultured beta proteobacterium | reverse complement strand
CGGGTGTAGCCGGTGTTGGGAAATTTATCTCCCGACAAAAAAGCATCACTGTTGTGCAGCGCGTAATTGGGGTCGGCTGGTTCAGGCAGGGTCTGGTAAGTCATGCCATCGAGCTGCTGGTGCGCCCAGATGTGATCATGCCCCTGAAAGAAAATGCTGACTCCGTTGGCCACCATCAATTGGTGGATCGGATTCGTCCAGCTCGGGCGGTACGTTGCCATTTCATTCACACCCTTGGTATTTTGTCCGCCCCATTCCCATAAGCCGGCCAACTCGACACCGCCACGCCCCGTGCCCATCACATGATGTGCAAAAACAAATTTGTACTTGGCTCGGCTTTGCTCCAGTGTAGTTTTGAGCCATTGGTATTGGGCATCGCCGTGTGTCACATCCCACATATTGCTGCGCTTGGTGACATCACCCAACACGTTATCCACGGCTACCGAAGAAGCCCAATATGGGTCAATCACCACAAACAAAGCATCGCCCCAGGTCCAGGCGTAAAAGTTTCGCAGCAGCCCGATGAAGGGAACCTGTTCGGTGTTACCACTGTAAAAGCCGTCAGGCGCGGGCTGTGAATAGTGTGCGTTGCGTGCGTTCTGTGCCCACACCGCCACATTGTCCGGGGTGCCATCGAGCAGGTAACGTGCTGCTTGCTCGTGGTTGCCGTTGACCAGAAATACTGGCGCATTGCGCCCAACCAAACCAAGAAATGGTCGCTGCAGGGTGTATCGCTCGGTCACAGTGGCGGCGTTCAGTGTGGTCAGCGTATCAACGCTGAAATCATCGCCCATGGCAAGATAAAAGTCGGGCTTGTCTGCAGCGGCGGTGAGTAGCGTGCGGGTGTAGAGATCAGCATTGAATTCGCTCTTGGCGCGCTCGGGATGTGAGTCGCCCTGAATCGCAAAGGAAAAGGCAGCACCCGTTGGCCGTGCGGTATGAAAGCTGAATTCTTCCGTCGCGCCCGAGCCCACGCTGTTGCTGGCAACGAACTGCAAGCGGTAGTAGTACTGGGTATCAGCACTGAGTGCAGTCAACCCCAGCTCCAGGGGCTGACCTGCGATCAGTGTGCCCGTAGCGGACTGGTACAGGTACACCCCAGGCGTGGTGCCGTAAATCAGCCAGACGGTGCCCGACTGGTCCGCGCAGAACACATTGGCTTTGATCGATACGGTGCTTGGGCTCCCCAGCACGATGTTGCCATGGAACTGTCCCAATGTAACGGGCATGCTAGGCGCGGCTGTGCTGCCGCCACTGGCGCCTGGCGCAGCGGTGTTGGTCGGCGTGTTGTTGGCAGCGGAACTGCCGCCACCTCCGCAGGCCGATATCAGGAGGCTGAGTATCACCACTGTCAGCCATTGGTACATTTTTTCCATTGGATTGTTTCGAACCTCTCTGGTGCCACGCTAATTTCGTTGCGTTGAAAACAGTTTGTCTGTCGGGGGCACAGCGGGATTCTGGATTGGTGTCGAATACAGAAACGGCCCCTTCGGATCCTCAGGGTTGTCGTCGCGCAGCCGCGCTAGGACCTGCTTTTGATCGGTACTGAGTGACTGACCAACCTTGGCAAAGGCATTGGCGTAGAGGTAAGACAAGTTGCCGTCAAGTTCGCCATAGCGCCGTGACAGCGCCAGCACGCGTGCTTTATCTGGTGTTTGCCCTTTCAGGAAGCGGCGCAATTCGCTGGAAATCTCGCCACGCAAACGCACAATTTCACTCAGGTCACGACGCTGCAAGTCAACCAGTTCGGTGATGTGGTGACGTTGCACATCGGTCAGCAAATTCAAAAAAGCCTCGCCGCTGTCGCCGGTGAGCGAAGTGCTGATGGCATAGTTTTGCTTGCCCATGGCAGGTGCGGTCTTCATACCGAACCCACCAAAGTACATGCCATGACGCTCAGGGCAAAAGTAAGTATCAGCTTGAAGGGAACCGGCATACCAGGAGAACATTTCACTGGCGTAAGTCATCATGGCCACGTTGACCTCATGACTCCTACTCCGCTTGTCCAGGGGTTCTTCAACCTGTGGCCACGTTCGCGAGTCGCCAAACTTCAGTCCACCAATGGCTTCCTTTTGTGTAGCATTCAACGCAAGCAATACCTGAGCCATAACCTTGGCGCGGTCATAAGCCAGCAAACCGTCCAACACGTACAGTTCAGCTGAATAGGCTTGCACCGCTTTTTGATTGAGCACGCCTCCTGGCACGGGTATCTTGCCTTCCATGTTTTGCCGGAACGCCTTGATCAGCGGCAGGCGCAGCTCTGCAAAGCGGCGGATGTCGGCTTCTTGTGACTGTGCCAAGGCTTGCAGTTGTGCGCGCTGGGTTTCGCTCAGAATTCGCAACATGTTGCTGGCGATGATGGTCAAAAAGGAAGTGTTGTGCCCACCTACTTTTGCGTCAATGTCGCGCATGTACTGGAAACCAAAATAGTCCGACACCTTGCCCGGAGGCAAAAAGGTGTCGTAGCCGAAATCACCGGTCAGAAAGGCCAGGCCATCAAAGGCAATGGTGTGCAACTGGGCACGGTCAGAAATCGCCTGTTCGATCGAGTAGCGTTGACTGCCCTCGCGCCGTGGTGGCGGTGGTCGACCTTGCGGGTTTCGTTCTTGACCAAAGCTCGGCACAGTTACCACGCACAGGGCGATGGCTAATGCGGATGCGGCAAGTTTCATGTTGAGCACCTTTATCAATAGCTGTCTGCTATTTCGCAGGTGCCGTCCCAGCATCAGGCCTGGCATGCTTAGGTCGTGCCACAAGACCTTTGGGTGACAGTTCACAAATTGCGGCCACTTTGCCTTCGCGTGTGGTGTGTTCTACCGCGTCACCGGCCTTTTTGCCTTGGCAGTCGGTATAGGCTTGGGCCGGTGGTTCATGGCCGGTTGCAGAAGCTGGCGGCTGTGGTGGCGCAGTGACGTTGCCTTGGGCCAGCGCCGATCCGGTCAAACTGATGGCCAGCAACAGGACGGAAGTGCCAATTGTCGTTTTCATGATGCCTTTTTCCTTTCAAAGCGAATGGGCCAGCCCTGCCCTACGTGTGCAATGGGCTGGCATGTAGGGGCTTCAGGGTTCAAAAAACAGCGGGGTGGTCACAGCGTCCGAGATGTACGGTGCCACTTGTGCATCAGTCAACACCGTCGAATACAGGAACGGTGTGGTCGCAACCGTGAAATCAAAGGCTGTGCCATCGGCATAGGTGCCTGACATCATTCCCTTGCGCAACGCGATCAACTGGGCTTTCTGAGCAGTGCTCAGGGTCTTGTATACCTGCGCAAAAGTGGTTGCGTAGTGGTAGTTATTGATACCGTCTAGCTCACCATAATTAGCCGACAAGCTCAGTACCTGCGCTTTGACGGTATCAGCCGAGGTCGATGCGTTGAGCAGCGAGCGCAGCAGCGTGGCAATCTGGGTACGAACCGAGACGATTGAATTCAGGTTGTCTTTTTGCATCGCTACAAGACCATACATGGTGCTGGCCTGAGCTGCAGTGACATAGCCCTTGGTGGCATCAATCAGCGCTGCGCCTGCTGTGGCTGTCATCTGCTCGTCAATGCTATAGCCCTCGTGGCCGACGGCCGGGGCATCCTTGATATAAAAACCACCGTAGTAGGTTCCATGGCGCTCAGGGCAAAAGTAGATATCGGCCTCCAGTGATCCTGCATACCAGCTGTAAATGTCGCTGGCGTAGGTCATGACCGCCACTTTCGAGCCCTGCGCCAAACCGGACATCTTGCTGTTGATTTGGGCATCGGTGATGTCAGGCCAGGAACTCCAGCCCTTGCCCTTCATGGAATCAAAATAGGCCTTTTGGGTGTCGGTCAGTG
>CAIOAQ010000361.1 GCA_903856025.1 uncultured beta proteobacterium | reverse complement strand
CCCACGTCCAAAAAGTTGGCCGGTTCAGCGCCAAACAGCTTGATGGTGTCCATGGTTGCCATGGCCAAGCCAGCGCCGTTGACCAGACAGCCAATGTTGCCGTCCAGGCTGATGTAAGCCAAATCGAATTTGCTGGCTTCGACTTCGGCCGGGTCTTCCTCGTCCAGATCGCGGTAGGCCACGATTTCTGGGTGGCGGAACATGGCGTTGTCATCGAAGTTGAACTTGGCATCAATCGCCTTGATGTTGCCGTTGCCTTCGAGAATCATCGGGTTGATTTCAACCAGCGACGCGTCGGTGTCCATGTACACCTTGTAAACTTTTTGCAGGACATCCACGGCTTGGGCGGTAGAGCCTTCTGGCACGCCAATCGCGTTGGCCAGCTTGGTGGCCTGCGCCACGGTCAAGCCAGTCGCCGGATCGACGATTTCGGTGATGATTTTTTCGGGCGTGTCGTGCGCCACATCCTCAATCGACATGCCACCCTCAGACGACACGATCATGGCAACACGCTGGGTTGCACGATCGGTCACTGCGGAAACGTAGTATTCTTTTTTGATGTCGGCACCGTCTTCAATCAGCAGGCGACGCACTTTTTGACCTTCGGGGCCAGTTTGGTGTGTGACCAATTGCATGCCGAGGATTTCACCAGCGAGCTTGCGCACCTCGTCAATGGAGCGCGCCAGCTTGACGCCACCGCCCTTGCCGCGACCCCCTGCGTGGATCTGCGCCTTGACAACCCATACCGGGCCGCCGAGTTTTTGTGCGGCCTCAACCGCCTCTTGAACGGTGAATGCCGGAATGCCGCGAGGCACTGGCACACCAGCTTGACGCAAGATTTCCTTGCCTTGGTACTCGTGAATTTTCATGAGCTCTCTCTCAGGAATAAATGGTTGGATGGCCGACTGGGAACTCCGTTCAGGGGTCACCAGAGGCACCGTGCGATGCAGCCGGGAACTGTATCATGCTGCACCGCATCAGTCTGTTGTCAGACTTACAAGCGCGGTATTTTTTCGAGAGATAAATTCACCATGCAAAAAATCTTCATTGACGGCGAGGCTGGCACCACCGGTTTGCAAATCCGCGAACGCTTGCAACGGTTGTCTGGCATTGAATTGATCAGCATTGCACCGGATCGGCGCAAAGACCCCTTGGCCAAGCGCGAGTTGATGGCCCAAGCCGATCTGGTGGTGTTGTGTCTGCATGATGATGCTGCTATTGAATCGGTAGCAATGATTGAAGATATTGAGAGGGTTAGCGGTAAATTTGGACCAAAGATCATTGATGCATCCACCGCCCACCGCACGGCACCGGGCTGGGTGTATGGCTTCCCCGAGCTTCGGGTCGGCCAGCGCGAAGCCATTCAGTCGGCCCGCCGTGTGGCCAACCCAGGTTGCTACGCGACCGGGGCGATTGCCTTGATTCGCCCGCTGGTACAGGCTGGCCTGATTCCCGTCGATTTTCCGCTGTGCTTGCCCGCTGTCAGCGGCTTTTCGGGGGGCGGCAGACCGATGATTGAAGCCTATGAACAAGGCACAGCCCCCGCGTTTGAACTATATGGACTGGGTTTGAAGCACAAACACATTCCAGAAATCATGGCTTGCACCGGCCTGACCCGTCGTCCGCTGTTTGTGCCGTCTGTGGGCAACTTCAAGCAGGGCATGCTGGTGCAAGTGCCCTTGCACTTGGACCTGTTGCCGGGGCACCCCAGTGCGGACGATTTACAGCAGGCACTGGCCAAGCACTACCAGGGGAGCGAGTGGGTGAAAGTGCTACCTGCCACGCCCGACAACAAACTCGATGCCGTGGCCTTGGCCGACACCAACCAAATGGAACTGCGGGTGTTTGGCAACCATGCAGACGGCGATGATTTCCGCCACGCGGTGTTGGTGGCACGTCTGGACAATCTGGGCAAAGGTGCCAGTGGTGCAGCGGTCCAAAACCTGAAGCTGATGTTGGGGCTGGTTGACTGAATTGCTATCTAATAACTAGCATTCGTACTAATAAACACGAGGGCTTCAACGCTATTTCTCATATAGTCAGTCTTCGTTTTCAAACGGTGCATCATCCGCTCCACCTTTGACCACGCGTCGGATCGTGTCGCCACCAAAACCGCGTGCCGCCAAGAAGCGCATCTGGCGCGCGGCTTCAGGGGCATCCGCTGCCGGGCTGCCAAACTTTTTCATCCACACCGCCTGCGCGCGTGCCAGTTCGGTGCTGCGCAGCGTTTCCACGGCCTCTGACACCAGGTTCGGATCGAGCCCCTTGGCTTGCAGCTCCTGCCGGATGCGCTGGGTGCCGAGCTTGGCCGAGCGCCGGTTCACGACCGATTCCACCACCCGCTGTTCGCTGATGAAGCCTTTGGCTTGTAATTCATCAAGCGCGCGTGCCAGTGTGCCGGGTTCTTCTTCGAAACGCTGCAGCTTGCGCTCCAGCTCAGCGCGCGAATGTTCACGGCCGCTGAGCAGGCGCAACGCACGGCCTTTGAGTGAAGGGGTATCAAAAGCCATGGGTGTCTTCTGCGCTACGGGCGAGCGGGTGATTCATCTGGCTGATATTTGCTGCTAAATAGATAGCTTGGTACGCATATGTTATGAGGGCTGCGATGTCTTTTTGCTCGAGGTTTTGGCGGCAAGCTCGGGGACTTCACTGCCGGCCATCAAGGCAATGCCCAGCGAGGCGCGCACCTTGTTTTCAATTTCACGCGCCAATCCCGGGTTCTCTTTCAGGAACTCACGGGCGTTGTCGCGGCCCTGGCCAATTTTTTCGCCGTTGTAGGCGTACCAGGCGCCGGATTTATCAAGAATGTTGGCATTGACACCCATATCGATGACTTCCCCTTCGCGGCTGATACCTTGGCCGAACATGATGTCGAACTCGGCGGTTTTGAACGGCGGGGCAACTTTGTTTTTGACCACCTTGACTTTGGTTTCATTGCCAATCGCCTCTTCTCCCTTTTTGATGGTGCCGGTGCGACGGATGTCCAGACGGACCGAGGCGTAAAACTTCAGCGCATTGCCGCCGGTGGTGGTTTCAGGTGAGCCAAACATCACGCCGATCTTCATGCGGATCTGGTTGATGAAAATCACCATGCAGTTGGTCTTTTTAATATGTGCGGTGAGTTTGCGCAGCGCCTGGCTCATCAATCGTGCCTGCAAGCCGGGCAGACTGTCGCCCATTTCGCCTTCCAGTTCGGCCTTCGGGGTCAAGGCGGCCACCGAGTCCACCACGATCAGGTCCACCGCGCCGGAACGCACCAGGCTGTCCACAATTTCCAGCGCTTGTTCGCCGGTGTCGGGCTGGCTGATCAGCAGGTCTTGCAGGTTCACACCCAGGTTTTGCGCGTATTGAATATCCAGTGCGTGTTCGGCATCGACAAACGCACATTGACCGCCGGTTTTTTGCATCTCTGCAATCACTTGCAGTGTGAGCGTGGTTTTTCCGGAGGACTCTGGGCCGTAGATTTCAACCACCCGACCGCGCGGCAAGCCGCCCACGCCCAGCGCAATGTCCAGCCCGAGTGAGCCGGTGGAGACCACCTGAATGTCTTCAATCACCTCGCCTTCGCCCAGGCGCATGATGGTGCCCTTGCCAAATTGCTTTTCAATTTGAGCCAGTGCCGCTTGCAGTGCTTTGGCCTTTTCGGCGTTGACTGGGGTGGGTGCTTTGACGGGTGCGTCCATGGGTTTTCTCCTGAGGTTGAAAGGTTTTCAGCATCTGTTGTTAACAACAGGCTGGATGCTTGAACAGTAGTTTAATCACAATATTAAAACAACAATACATGTTTATTGGTCAATTTGATTTACTATTTACGACATGCTTCTGACACACTCTGGCTGGCGACAGTCGCACATGGGCCACTGGCTGGCGTTGGCCTCCAGCCGGTTTGATGCCCGTGTGCTCGCCTTGATGGCTGCCAATGACCGCACGCCGCTGGCGCTGGCCAACCTGGCCAGGCGTGGCAAATTGACGGCCTCCCATGTGCACATCACCCGGCATTTGGCTTTGGAGGGCTCGCGTTTGACGGAGTTGGCGGTGCGCGCCGGTGTCAGCAAGCAAGCCATGGGCAAGTTGGTGGACCAGTGCGCTGCATGGGACCTGGTGCAACGCCAAAGCGACGCTCGCGACGCACGTGCGTGCCAGGTGGTGTTCACTGCGGCAGGCTTGAGCTGGCTACAAGCCTTTCAGGAAGCCGTGATCCAGGCACAGACCGAAATGCACGCCGCCATTGGCGAGGAGGTCGCCACCGTCATCGCCTTGGGGCTAGAGGCTTACGCCGCCTAGAATGTTGAAAACAAGGGCGCAAAGCGCCGCGCCCATTCGGGTTCTATCTCAACGAGGAGACATGCATGCGAATTTTGATTGCTGAAGACGACCAGGTGCTTGCCGATGGCTTGTTGCGCACCCTGCGCAGTTCGGGCGCTGCGGTGGACCACGTCGCCAGCGGGACCGAAGCAGACGCGGCGTTGATGACCAACAGCGAGTTTGATTTGTTGATTCTGGACTTGGGTCTGCCAAAAATGCATGGTCTGGAAGTGCTCAAGCGTCTGCGCGCCCGCGGCTCGTCCTTGCCGGTGATGATCCTCACCGCCGCTGACAGCGTGGAAGAGCGGGTGAAGGGGCTGGATTACGGCGCGGATGACTACATGGCCAAACCTTTCAGTCTGCAAGAGCTTGAAGCGCGTGTCAGGGCGCTGAGTCGTCGCGGCATGGGCGCAGCCAGCAGCACCATCAAGCACGGTCCGTTGATTTACGACCAGGGTGGCCGGGTGGCGACCATCGACGGCGTGATGGTCGAGCTGTCGGCGCGTGAACTGGGGCTGCTGGAAGTATTGCTGCAGCGCGCAGGCCGCCTGGTCAGCAAAGACCAGCTGGTGGAGCGACTGTGTGAGTGGGGTGAAGAAGTCAGCAACAACGCCATCGAGGTCTACATTCACCGCCTGCGCAAGAAAATTGAAAAAGGCCCGATCCGTATCGCCACGGTACGTGGTCTGGGTTACTGTCTGGAAAAAATACCAGGGTAGGGATATGGCCCCCACGCTTGCCACTTCGTGTGCATCGCTCCCCCCCAGGGGGGCTGAACTTGCTTGGGGCGGCCCGGCGCTGCGTTCCACGTTGTGAACGTGTTCAACCGCGAACAGCGTTCGCTGTTTGGCGAAATTCTGGACTGGATGCTCACGCCGCTGCTGTTGTTGTGGCCGGTGAGTCTGGTGTTGACATGGCTGGTGGCGCAGGGCATTGCAGGCAAGCCCTTTGACCGCGCGCTGGAATACAACGTTCGCGCCATGGCACAGCTGATCACCATGCAGCAAAGTCGTGCCAAATTTTCCTTGCCACGCCCAGCGCGCGAACTGCTGCGGGCAGACGACTCCGACTCTGTGTATTACCAGGTGGTCGGCCCCAAGGGCGAGTTTTTGAGTGGCGAACACGCGCTGCCCGCGCCGCCTGTGGATGAAATAGTCGTTCTCGACGAGGTGCGCATCCGGGATGATGTGGTCAAAGGCTTTGATGTCAAAGTAGCTTACATGTGGGTCAGTTTGCCAGAAGGGGGTGACGCGCCGGCCTTGGTGCAAGTGGCAGAGACGCTTGAAAAGCGTTCGGTGCTGGCCACGGAAATTGTGAAAGGGGTCATGCTGCCGCAATTTGTGATCCTGCCGCTGGCCGTGCTGCTGGTGTGGCTGGCGCTGGTGCAGGCCATCAAGCCGCTGAATCAGCTTGAAGAGCGTATCCGCGCCCGCAAACCCGATGACTTGAGCCCGATCGATGTGGAAGCCGTGCCCACCGAGGTGGCGCCGCTTGTGGAATCAGTCAACGACTTGTTGCTGCGCTTGATGGACTCCATCGCCACCCAAAAGCGGTTTTTGGCCGATGCGGCCCATCAACTGAAAACACCTCTTGCAGGGCTGCGGATGCAGGCGGATCTGGCACAACGTGAAGGTGCCAGCGCCGAAGACCTGAAGCAATCCTTGCGTCAGATTGGCCGCGCCAGCATCCGTGCCACCCACAGCGTGAACCAGCTGCTGGCGTTGGCCCGTGCAGAAAGCAGCGGCGTGGCCATGCCGCGCACGATTTGTGATCTGGCTGAACTCACCATGTCGGTGGTTCGTGATTCTGTGCCCAGGGCGCTGGAAAAACACATCGACCTGGGCTATGAGGGTACCCAGCCAGGCACCTCCGGATGTACGGTCCTTGGCAACGGCACATTGATCAAGGAAATGGTGCGCAACCTGGTGGACAACGCCATCAACTACACACCCTCCAGCATAGAACTGCCTGGCATCATCACCGCCAGGGTGTTGACAGACCCGTTTGGACGAACCCTGGTATTGCAAGTGGAAGACTCCGGGCCGGGTGTGCCGGAGCACGAGCGCGAACTGATTTTTCAACCCTTTTATCGTGCACTGGGCACCGAGGCCGATGGCTCTGGACTGGGCCTACCGATCGTGATGGAAATAGCCCAGCAGCACAACGCCCGTGTCAGCATGGAAGATTGCCGCCCGGGGCACACCCCGCCTGGGGCTCGTTTTGTGGTGCGCTTCACGGCCACCGAACCAGACGCGGTCGATTGAAGTTAATTCCCCGTACAAGGAATCAGCGCTTGGCCACCCAAGGCTGCGCGAACGGGTGGCAGCTTGTCTATCAAGGCATCGTCTACGGCAGGCAATCGCAAGCGAACCCCTTGACCCGCGGGACGAACCTGCAACACCCTGGCCGTTCGCACGCCGCGTGCCACCATGGCCTCCAGCGTTGCAGTAGCCGCCACAGGTGAATCAAACCGTCCCAGAGAAAATCCGGGCGCCAATGCCGCATCGGACAACACTTCGTACGGTAACTTCAAGGTGTCGAGCTGCCCACGCTTCTTGGCCAGATCGGCACGATTGGTGTACTTGCCCATGTAGATGATCCATTGTTCTGCCATGGGAACCGCCTCCAGCTTCCACGCGTCGTTGGGCAGCGCCGTTTTCAGCACCTCTTGCATCGCTTTGACCTGCGAGGCGTCCAGCACCGCAGACACCAGGCAAACCGGCGGACTTGCCTTGGCTTTTGTTTTCACATCAAGTGCCTGCACCAGCTTGGCAAGCTCCTTTTCGTCGAGGAGGGTGACCGCCTCTGGATGAAGCTGCTGCGCCAGACGTTGCGGCTCGCGTTGTGGGGCGGGCCCCCACCCATAGTCCAGCAACCATCCGTGCCCCCACGCGTAGTACAGCCCATTGAGCAGTACCAGCAACAGCACAACGATTCGCGACATCAGGAGGTCTCCTTAAATGGCCACATCGCCAGGGGTTGGTTGCACCCGCACGCTGACTTCTGAACTGGTCACCAGCTGCAAGCCTTGGGCAGTCGCCACCCGCAACGCGCCGCTCCTGTCCACACCTTGGGCCTGGCCTTGCACGCCGTTGGTCAGCACCACCGGCACCTGAGCCAGCGCGTCGATGGCTTTGAACGGCAGCTGGAAGGGGGCAAATCCAAGCGACTCGAAGGTTTTCAAGCTGCGTACCAGGGGGCCCACCACACGGTGTAAAACCTGCGTGGCATCCATGCCGGGGAGCAATTCAGCCAAACCGGCGGGTGCGGTGGAAAAGTCGGATGCTGGTGGCGTTTGAATATTCAGTCCAACGCCCACCACCACATAACGACTGGTGCTGGCCGTCGTCCAGTTGGCGGTTTCGATCAAAATACCCGCCAGCTTGCGGTCATGCCACCACAGGTCATTGGGCCATTTCAGGCGGATGTCGGGATGCAGGCTTTGCGCCACGGCCACGCCCACGGCCAGCGACAAGCCCGACCAATCGGCAGGAGCCAGTTGCAGTCCCATTGAAAATGTCAAAGCCAGCGCGCCGGAGTCCGCACCGCTGGCCCATTGGCGACCCATGCGCCCCCGACCCGCCGTCTGGCGCTCGGCGACCAACAACACGGGATCGGTTTGCCCGGCGCGTGCCCGCCGCATCAACTCGGAGTTGGTGGAATCCACCTCGGGCAACACCTCTACCGTGAAACCCGGCAGCGCCGGTTCCACCTCTTGCCAAATGGCTTCGCTGGGCCAGCGCAGCGGCGTCGCCATTGTCAACGACTCTTGCGCTTGGGGGCCAGCAGGGTACCGCGGCATTGTTTGGAGCCACACCAACAGGGGTATTCCGCCTTGAGCTTGGGGGTGTAGCGCTCGTCAAGGATCAGGCCATAGTCGTAATGCAACTCTTCGCCCGCCGGGATGTTGCGTCGCGCCTTGATGAACACGCGGCCCTCGTGTTCTTCGGCCTCGCAATTGCCGTCGCACGAGTGGTTGATCCAGCGCGAGGAGTTGCCCCCCACCAGCGCATCAATCACCCGGGTTTCATCGATGTGGAAGTAAAACGTGTGGTTGGGGTTTTGCAGGTCGTGCGGATGGCGCGCCTGGGCTTCCTCCCAGGTGATGATTTCGCCCACGTACTCGATGATGGTCTCGCCCTCGGCGATGTCCTGCACCGCATAGACCCCTTTGCCGTGGATGCCGGACTGGCGTACCTGAATGCGTCTGGCGCTTGTTGCTTTGGCAGAATCTGCCGATTTGGTGATGGTCTGTTTGGTCACGGTAAAAAATTTGGTATCGTGAACTCGTATGGGTGCGCGTGTGCGTACCCACGTGTATGCGCCCGTGTGCGGGCGCGAGAACAGGGATTGTAGTCAGATGAAAACTTTGGTGATAGCTGAAAAACCTTCCGTTGCGCAAGACATCGTGCGCGCCTTGACACCTGTTTCTGGAAAATTTGAGAAACACGACGAGCATTTTGAGAATGACACCCATGTCGTTACCAGTGCAGTTGGTCACCTGCTGGAAATCCAGGCGCCCGAAGCGTTTGACGTGAAGCGTGGCAAGTGGAGCTTTGCCCACCTGCCGGTGATTCCGCCCCACTTCGACCTCAAACCGGTCGACAAAACCAAAACCCGCCTGAACGCCGTGGTGAAGCTGGCCAAGCGCAAGGACGTGGGCCAACTCGTCAACGCCTGCGATGCCGGGCGTGAAGGTGAGCTGATCTTTCGCCTGATTGAACAATATGCGGGCGGTGCCAAACCCCTGGGCAAGCCGGTTTCGCGGCTGTGGCTGCAGTCCATGACCCCGCAAGCCATTCGTGACGGTTTTGGCGCGCTGCGCACCGACGCCCAGATGCAGCCCCTGGCCGATGCCGCCCGTTGCCGCTCCGAGGCCGATTGGCTGGTGGGCATCAATGGCACCCGCGCCATGACCGCGTTCAATTCCCGCGACGGGGGCTTCTTTTTAACCACCGTCGGACGGGTGCAGACCCCGACTTTGAGTGTGGTGGTGGAGCGTGAAGAGCAAATCCGCAAGTTCATCAGTCGTGATTACTGGGAAATTCACGCCACTTTTGCCGCACAAGCGGGGGACTACCCGGCCAAGTGGTTCAACCCGGCACACAAAAAAGATGCCGACGATGCCGAGAAAAAGGCCGACCGCGTCTGGAACCAACGCGAGGCCGAGACAATAGCCGACGCGGTGCGTGGCCAGCAGGCCAGCGTCACCGAAGAAAGCAAACCCACCACGCAAGCTTCGCCTCTGTTGTTTGACTTGACTAGCCTGCAGCGTGAGGCCAACGGCAAGTTTGGCTTCTCTGCCAAGACCACGCTGTCGATCGCCCAAAGCCTGTACGAACGCCACAAGGCCCTGACCTACCCGCGTACCGACTCCCGCGCCCTGCCTGAAGACTATGTGCCAGTGGTCAAGGACACCTTTGCCATGCTGGCCGATTCCGGCATGAAGCATCTGGCCCCGCATGCACGCACGGCCTTGAGCGGCAACTATGTCCGCCCCAGCAAGCGCATTTTTGACAATGCCAAAGTCAGTGACCACTTTGCCATCATCCCCACGCTGCAAGCGCCCAGTGCGCTCTCAGAAGCAGAGCAAAAGATTTACGACCTGGTGGTGCGTCGCTTCATGGCGGTGTTTTTCCCCAGCGCTGAATACCAGGTGACCACGCGCATTTCCACGGCGCTGGGTCACAGTTTCAAGACCGAGGGGAAAGTATTGGTCAAGCCGGGTTGGCTGGCCATTTACGGCAAAGAAGCGGCCGACGAGGTGGAGGGCGGCAAAGACGGTGACAAGGGCCAAAGCCTGGTGCCTGTGGCCCCCGGCGATAAGGTCAAAACAGAGTCGGTGGACCCCCAAGGCCTCAAGACCCGCCCCCCGGCACGCTATTCAGAAGCGACGCTGCTGGGTGCGATGGAAGGCGCCGGCAAAACCGTGGAAGACGACGAGTTGCGTGAAGCCATGCAGGAAAAAGGCTTGGGCACACCCGCTACCCGTGCCAGCATCATCGAAGGCTTGATCGCCGAGAAATACATGCACCGTGAAGGCCGTGAGCTGATCCCGACCGCCAAGGCGTTCCAGCTGATGACGCTCCTGCGTGGTCTGGACGTGCAGGAACTGACCAAAGCCGAACTCACCGGGGAGTGGGAATACAAGCTCAACCAGATGGAGCACGGCAAACTTGCACGTACAAGCTTCATGGCTGAAATTGCCGCTATGACCGAGCGCATGGTCAAAAAAGCCAAGGAATACGACCGTGACACCGTCCCCGGTGATTACGCCACCCTGGCCGCACCGTGCCCGAATTGCGCCGGCGTGGTGAAGGAAAACTACCGCCGGTACACCTGTACCGGTGCCGATGGACAGAGCGATGGTTGCGGCTTCTCGTTTGGCAAGACCCCGGCAGGGCGCACCTTTGAGGTGGCAGAAGTCGAGCAATTCTTGCGCGACCGAAAGATTGGCCCGCTGGACGGCTTCCGTTCCAAAGCCGGTTGGCCGTTCACTGCCGAGATGGTCATCAAGTTTGATGACGAGACAAAAAATTACAAGCTTGAATTTGACTTTGGTGATGACAAGAAGGCCGAGGAAACCGGCGAGCTGATTGATTTTTCAGCCCAGGAATCACTGGGTGCTTGCCCCAAGTGTGGCGGCAAGGTGTTTGAGCATGGCAAAAACTACGTGTGTGAAAAGTCGGTGCCGACCGACGCGCAGCCCACACCGAGCTGTGACTTCAAAACCGGTCAGATCATTCTGCAGCAACCGATCGAGCGCGAACAAGTGGTCAAGCTGCTGGCCACCGGGAAAACCGATTTGCTGGACAAGTTTGTCAGCATGCGCACCCGGCGCACCTTCAAAGCCATGCTGGCCTGGGACGGCGCAGCGGGCAAGGTGAATTTTGAGTTCGCCCCGAGCAAATTCCCACCACGCAAGACCGCCGCCGCGCCCTTGACCAAAGCGGCAGTTGCTGCGAAAAAAGCAGCTACTCCGTTAGGAACGACGGGGGCTACAGCTAAAAAAGCCGCTAAGACACCAGCCAAGAAGGTGACCAAGGCTGCGGTGGCGAAGGCGCCCCGCAAGGCACCTGCAGCGGGCGCAGGCTCCACCCCCAGCCAAGCGCTTGCAGCGGTGATCGGAGCTGAACCGATTGCCCGCGCCCAAGTCATCAAAAAGTTGTGGGAGTACATCAAGGCCAACAACTTGCAGGATGCCACCAACAAACGTGCCATCAATGCGGACGATAAATTGCTGGCCGTGTTTGGCAAGCCGCAAGTGAGCATGTTTGAGCTGGCAGGTATCGTGGGCAAACATTTGGGCTGACAAGGGCTGCACCATGCGACGCCATCTGACCGATTTAGTGCGACTGGCCACACGGTGGCGTGTTGAGCACGAACAGGTCAAGTCAACCGCGAACATGGTCAATTTGCAGCGGGTTCGTACCATTTCGGTGGTGGTGGCGATGATCAACCTGGTGTTTGTGGTGTGGCTGGCTGCTGAGTTGCTGCTCGGGCATGACTTGGGGCTGACGCGCCGATGGAAATGGGGCCTGTTTCTGATACACATGTTCATGGGCTTGAGCTTTGGTTTGAGCGCTTGGGCAGCACGCCGTCTGCGCTACATCGCGCACTCCAAAGCCGGTCAGGCTGTGCCGGTGGTGATGGTGGTGTTTGCGCTGGTGTACAGCACAGGGTTTGCCATGGTGGACCAGTGGATGACACCCGCCATCACGCCCTTTCTGATCGGTGCCATGGCGGTGGGCTTGTTGGCCTATTTGCCACCTTCTGTGTCTCTGTGGGTGTACGCGTTTGCCTATGGGCTCTTTTTCTATGCCATCGGATTGACCCAGGGTAACCCCGAAATCCTGCTTTCCAATCGCATCAACGGTATGGCCGCCGTGTGCATTGGAAGTGTGCTGTCGGTGACCCTGTGGCGGCAGTTCACCGTGTTGACCTTGCAGCAAATCCAGCTTGAGGGTGTCAATGCAGAGCTGGAGACCAAACAGAAAGAATTACAGCGTCTCACCCGCTTGGACGGGCTGACAGGCCTGTACAACCGCAACACCTTTGTCGAACTGACCATCGCCGAACTGGCGCGCGCGCAACGCCAAGGCTCCAACACCAGCATTTTGTTGCTGGATCTGGATCTTTTCAAACGCGTCAACGACACCTGGGGTCATCCGGCAGGAGATGCGGTGCTGAAAAACGTGGCGGCAGTGGCCAACCGTTCGGTGCGTTCCACCGATTTGGTGGGTCGACTGGGAGGGGAGGAATTCATCATATTGCTGCCCAGCACGTCACTGGAGGCGGCGCGTCGCCTGGCTGAAAAATTGCGCATGAACCTGGAACAGTCCCCCATCTCGTGGGAAGGTGCAGACATCACCAGCACGGTCAGTGTGGGGGTGGCCAGCACCACGGCAGCTGAGCAGCGCGATTTTGACCACCTGTACTCCCAGGCCGACAAGGCACTTTATCTGGCCAAGAAAAAAGGGCGCAACCGGGTGATTTAGCCGGGGTTGGCCCAAGGGTAAACCCCGTGGGACTCCAGCGCGTCTGACATCAAAATGTCATGTGGCTGTCTTATTCTTGCTGAATTCAGGCCAGATTCGCCTGATGCAGATCATTGCTGTCACTCCACTTTACCCGAGGAAATTGAACATGAAAATAAGCTACTCACTGGTTGTTGCTGGCATCGTTGCCCTGGGCACCGTTGGCAACGCATGCGCTCAAGAGAAAACCCTGCGTCTGCTCACTTGGGCCGATTACGCACCCAAGGATGTGGTGGCGCAGTTCGAGAAGGAAAGCGGCTACAAGGTTGAAATCACCCTGTCCAACAACGAAGAAATGATCTCCAAGCTGCGCGCTACCGGCGGTGCAGGGTTTGATCTGGCCCAGCCTTCGCAAGACCGCATCACCGGCCCGCAACAGGAGTTTGGCATCTACAAACCGATGGACCTGAGCAAGCTCAAGTCCGAGTTGTTCATCCCGTCCATGCTGGAAGCCACCAAGAAAAACACCACCCTTGCAGGCAGCGTCTACGGTCTGCCGCACATTTGGGGCACGGATGGTCTGGTGGTCAATACCAAACTCGCCAAAATGAGCGACTACCCTGACCTGTGTAAGGCCGATGTCAAAGGCAAAACGGCAGTGCGTCTGAAACGCCCCACTCTGCTGGCGTTTGCATTCGCTGCGGGCAAAGACCCGTTTGCCCTGTACAACGACGCCAAGGCCTATGGCGCGCTGATGGACGAGGTCGGCAAGACCATGATCGCTTGCAAACCCAACCTGAAGTTCTACTGGGACAACAAGGACCAATTGCTCAACGGCATGCGCGCTGGTGAAATTGTGGGTGCCATGATGTGGGACACGGGCGGCTGGAAGCTCAATGGCGAAAAGGCTGAAATCCAGTTCATTGCCCCCAAATCCGGCGCGCTGGGTTGGATCGACACCTTTGCCATTCCGGCCAAGGGCAAGAACGATGCAGCCGCCTATGCCTGGATCAACTTCAACATGCGTCCTGATATTGCTGCCAAGGTGGGGGCATCGGCCGGCAACTTCACCGCATCCAAGGGTGCGGACCAGTTGGCAGATGCCAAGCTCAAGGCGCAATTTGCCGCCAGCTTCCCTGAAGCTGCGTTGAAAAACGTGAAGTGGTACCCGGCGGTGCCCGCTGGCATTGAAGACATCGAAGGTCGTGTGCTTGACCGCATCAAAGCTGCAAATTAGGGCTTGTTGCATTGACTTCTGATGTTTCTGCTGCGCCCGTGAACGCGGGCGCAGTGCAGCCTGACCTGCAAGCCACCCGTGTGGCCAAACATTACGGCGCGTTTCGCGCGGTGGACGACTTGTCGTTCAGCGTGGCGCGCGGCAGCTTCTTCTCCATCTTGGGGCCTTCGGGCTGCGGCAAGACCACGCTGTTGCGCATGATTGCGGGTTTTCTGGAGCCCGACTCGGGTGACATCCTGATTGGTGGCAAACCGATGCATGGCGTGCCTCCCAACCGCCGTCCGGTCAACATGGTGTTTCAGCATCTGGCACTGTTTCCCATGATGAACGTGGGCGACAACGTCGGCTACGGCCTGGCCCGCAGGGGGGTGGCCAAGGATGCCATCAAGCGCCGTGTCGGTGAGATGCTGGAGCGTGTCAGTCTGACTGGCGCGCAAACCAAGCGGGTGGATCAGCTCTCTGGCGGGCAAAAGCAGCGCGTAGCGATTGCCCGTAGCCTGGTGCTGGAGCCCACGCTGCTGCTGCTGGACGAGCCGCTGGGCGCACTGGACCTGAAATTGCGTGAGCACATGAAGATCGAGCTCAAGCAGCTGCAGGCCGCCTTTGGCACCACCTTTGTCTACATCACCCACGACCAGTCCGAGGCGCTGGTGCTGTCCGACCACGTGGCGGTGATGAACGCTGGCCGCTTTGAGCAGGTCGGTACCCCGCAATCCCTGTATTACGAACCGCAAACGCCGTTTGTGGCGGGTTTTGTCGGGGCCAATAACCGCGTGGTGGGTCGCGCCGGCGAGGTCAACGCTGACGTGGTGAACGTCACCAGCGATGCAGGGCTGGTGTTGCCTGCCCGCGCCATTGGTTCGGTGAAGTCTGGGGATGCGGTTGCAGCTTTTGTGCGCCCAGAGGTGGTGCGACTGGCGCGTCAGCCCTCGGCATTGGCCGATGCCGGTTTACCGGTCTGGTCCGCCCAGGTCGAGAGTTTGTTGTTTGACGGTGCCAACTCTGCCGTGCTGCTCAGGGAATCCCGGTCCAACACTGAATTCCGCATTGCCTTGCCGCAGACCGGTGAATTTGCCGACCTGACGGTGGGCGAGACCGTGGCCTTCGGCTTTGATCCGCAGCGTGCCGTGTGTTTTGCCGCCCCTGCCACGGCCACCGAGCATGTCTTCAGCTGACACGTCCCCGCCGTCACGTCACGCCGCGCGGCTGATGCTCATGCTGCTGCTGGCTCCGGCGCTGCTGTGGCTCATCGGCCTGATCGTGTTACCGCATGTGGAGCTGGGCATTTTGTCGCTGCGCGCACGCGTGGCACCCCGGGTGTATGAGCCCAGTCTGGCCCAGTTCGCCACCTTTGTGGACGAGCCGCTGTACTGGCACACCTTTGTGCGCACCGCCACCATGTCCATTCTGGCCACGGCCATCACGCTGGTCATGGCTTTCCCGATGGCCTGGACGATTGCCAAACTGGTCAGGGGCCGAGCCAAGTCCCTGCTGTTTGTGATGTGCCTGATCCCGTTCTGGGTGAGCGAGACGGTGCGAACTTTGGGTTGGATGATTCTGTTGCGTGAGTCGGGCGTGTTGCCTGCGTTTTTGGTGTGGCTCGGGGTCACGCCTGCGCCCGTGGAAATGTTGTACCACGATGCCACCATTCTGGTCGGACTGGTCTACACGTCGATGTTGTTCATGGTGATTCCCCTCATCAGCGCGCTGGAGAGTCTGGATGACTCACTGATTGAAGCCGCCTACGACCTGGGCGGCAATGGCTGGTCGATCCTGCGGCAAATTGTCATTCCACACGCCGCACCTGGCATCGTGGCAGGCTGCATCGTGGTGTTCATGCTGACCCTGGGCAATTACCTTACCCCGACACTCTTGGGTGGCAAAAATTCCCAGTGGTTCACCGAGCAGATCTACACCCAGTTCATCACCCGCTTCAACTGGGAACAAGGCGCGGCGTTTGGATTTTTGTTGCTGGGTTTGAGCACGGCCATCGTCTGGATCGGTCTGAAACTCAGTGGCCAGAAATTTGGTGAAGTGATGCAAAGGTCATGAAGATACCTCAAGTAACTATAAAATCAATAGCGGATTGCGCTTGTATTCTATGGGGTAGCGGCCAATTTTTCATGCAAATGAACGAGGACGCGTCATGATTGCCTCGCTGCCCCGCCCACTGTGGTTACGCGCCAGCACCGTGATCTATGGTGTGGCGTTCTTTGCCTTTCTGTTTTTGCCACTGGTCATCGTGGCGGTGTTTGCCTTCAACGACGCACCCTACCCGGCACCGCCCTGGCGCGGCTTCACGCTGGACTGGTTTTTTGGTCATGACGCCACCGCTCGCACCGGCTTGTTTGCCGACAGCGCCATGCTGGGCAGTTTGTGGACCAGTGTGGTGGTGGCCTGCTGGGTGACACTGTTGTCGGTGCTGGTGGGCACCGCCAATGCGTTTTTGATTGAACGCGCCCAGTTTCGCGGCAAGCAGGCTTTGTCGCTGTTGATGTTGGCACCGTTGGTGATTCCTGGGGTGATTCTGGGCATCTCCATCCTGGCATTTGCCAGTCGCATTGCCAACCTGGCTGATGATTTGTATGGCTTGGAGCTGGAGTTTTTGCGCCCCGGATTGCCGCTGGTGGTGCTGGGGCAGTTTTCTTACATCGTGTCCATTGCCACGCTGACCATCACCGCGCGCCTGAAACGCTTTGACATCACGCTGGAAGAAGCGGCTTACAACCTGGGCGCTTCCCGTGCGGCCGTGTTGCGGACCATCACGCTGCCCTACCTGAAGCCTGCGTTGATGGGCTCGGCCGCCATTTCATTCTTGATGAGTTTTGAGAACTTCAACACCACCTTGATGTTGGTCGGTTCCGACGCGCCGTTGACGGTGATGATGTATGGACGCATGCGCGAGGGTGCCACGCCGGTGCTCAATGCGGTGAGTTTGCTGCTGATGGTGGCTTCAGCGGTGCTGGCGCTGACCATGATGCGTGGCTCCAGGGCGCAAGGTGCTGGAGTGGATTCTTAGACGGTGGTGGTCGCGTGGTGAGCCACACCGGTGCTGCCCGTTGTGGTTTCTTGGCGGCCTTGTCGGACGGGTGGTCATAAAAATTGCGCTAGGATGGGCGTAGCCTGGCTCCAAACATCGGGTCTTCATTGTGGAACACGTTGATGTCTACCTTCATCATTAACCTTCATCAAGCGGTGTATTCCTTGTCGGATGCACTTGATCTGGTCGGTGTGACGCACATTCATCATGGCAAACGGGTCGCCTATATGGCGGCTGAATGTGGCAAATGTTTGAAGTGGACAGTGCCACGGCTCGATGATCTGTACGTGGCGGCCATGCTCCATGACTGCGGTGTTTCCAAGACCATCGTCCACTCCAATTTGAAGCAGATGGAGTGGGAAAACGACAACGAGCATTGTGTGCTGGGGGAGGCCCTGCTCAAGCAATGTGCACCGCTGGCTTATCTGTCTGGCGTCATCCGGTATCACCACACCCACTGGTCCGTTCTTCAGGATCTTGACCTCCCCCTTGAAGTCAAAATGGCTGCAAATTGCATCTATCTGACCGATCGGGTGGACCTTCTCACCGTGGTTGCAATGGAAAACCAACCGAATATTTTGTTGTGCAGAGAGGATGTCACGGCGCAAATCGTTGCGCGCAAAGGCGATTGGTTCTGCCCTGAATTGGTGGATGCATTTGTCAATGTGGCGGTATCCGAGGCCTTCTGGTTTTGTCTGGAAAGAGAGCAAGTGGACTCTTACGCCTTGACACGGACCGAGCACGAAAGAAAATACCAGGTCGATTTCAAAGATGTGCGCTCGTTGGTCAACCTGTTTTCGTACATTGTGGATGCCAAAAGCCCCTTCACTGCAGAACACTCCATGGGCGTTGGCAGATTGGCCAGGTACCTCGGTGAACAGATGAAACTGCCCGAAAAAAGTTGTGACACCCTTGAACTGGCCGGTTTGCTGCACGACCTGGGAAAACTCAGGGTCCCGGACCAATACATCGAAAAGCCAGGTCGACTTACCTCACAAGAGTATTCACTGGTTCAACGCCATAGTTTTGATACCTACAACGTGCTCAAAAATATTCCAGGATTTGAAGAGGTGGCACTTTGGACATCGCAGCATCATGAGCGCTTGGACGGCTCGGGTTACCCGTACCACCTATGCGATGCAGCGCTGTCCCTGGAAGCTCGAATTGTGGCTGTCGCCGACGTTTTTCAGGCCTTGTCACAGGACCGTCCCTACAGGAGCGCCATGCAGCCATTGGAGGTGCTTGGCGTGCTGAAGGAGGACGTCTGCGCCGGAAAACTCGACAAACAAGTGGTGGACAGTGTTGAAGAAAATCTGGAGGCATGCTGGCATATCGCCATCAACACTTCAGATCCCGTCAACCCCGCGTGACGGGTGAAGAAAACGCCCATGCCCTACATCCATAGCCTAGGCGCAATCCGTTATTCGTTCGACAGCTTGCGCACCTTGATGGCCAAAGCCAGCCCGTTGCGCTCTGGCGACCAGTTGGCGGGTGTCGCTGCCGCAGATGCGCAGGAACGGGTGGCGGCGCAAATGGCACTGGCGGATGTGCCACTGGCGAACTTTCTGAACGAAGCCGTGGTGCCGTATGAAACCGACGAAGTCACCCGGCTGATTCTGGACACCCATGACACTGCCGCCTTTGCCTCGGTGAGGCACCTTACCGTAGGCGACTTTCGCAACTGGCTGTTGGGCGACAACGCCAATGCGCAAACGTTGGCCGCGCTGGCCCCCGGTCTCACGCCTGAAATGGTGGCCGCCGTCAGCAAACTGTGCCGCTTGCAGGATTTGGTGCTGATCGCGCGTAAATGTCAGGTGGTCACACGTTTTCGCAGCACCATCGGCCTGGCCGGTCGTCTGGCCACGCGCCTGCAACCCAACCACCCGACCGATGACATGCAGGGCATTGCCGCCAGCCTGCTCGATGGCCTGCTGCTGGGCAGCGGGGACGCGGTGATCGGCATTAACCCGGCCAGCGACAACCTGCCCCAGGTGGTGCGCCTGTTGCACATGCTGGGCGAGGTGATTGACCACTACGGCATTCCCACGCAATCGTGTGTGCTGACCCATGTGACCAACACGCTGCAGGCCATCGATCGCGGCGCGCCGGTCGATCTGGTGTTCCAGTCGATTGGCGGCACCGAAGCCACCAACCGCAGCTTTGGGCTGGACCTGGCCTTGCTGCAGGAGGCACGCGAAGCCGCGCTCTCCCTGCAGCGTGCCACACTGACGGGTGACGATGGCCAGCGTAGCGGCCATGTGATGTATTTCGAAACCGGCCAGGGCAGCGCCTTGTCGGCCGGGGCGCACCACGGCTGTGACCAGCAAACCATGGAGGCCCGCGCTTACGCGGTGGCACGCCACTTCAAGCCCCTGTTGGTCAATACCGTGGTGGGATTCATTGGCCCGGAATATCTTTTTGACGGCAAGCAGATCATCCGCGCCGGTCTGGAAGACCACTTTTGCGGCAAATTGCTCGGCCTGCCCATGGGGTGTGACGTGTGTTACACCAACCATGCGCAGGCGGATGGCGACGACATGGACAGCCTGATGCTGATGCTGGGCGCAGCGGGCTGCAATTTCATCATGGGTGTGCCGGGTTCGGACGACATCATGCTTAACTACCAGAGCACCTCGTTCCATGACGCGCAGGTGCTGCGCCAAGTGTTGGGTCTGCGCGCCGCGCCAGAATTTGAAGCCTGGCTGGAAAAGATGGGTGTGTGTACACCAGGTGAAGCGCCGGGTAGCCCACAGCGACTGGCTCATCATTTGGCGGCACCCTTTGCACCGGCCATTCAACGCCTGGGCACCCACTGACGTGACAACACCCACATCCACGCCCATGAACAGCGTCCCCCCGCTTGTGCCTGGCCAGCCTGTACCGTCCAGTGTGCCGGAAGGGGTCACGTCCACCCCATGGCAGGCGCTGCGCCAATTCACCGATGCCCGCATTGCGCTGGGGCGTGCCGGTGTCAGCCTGCCCACGGCGGCGCATCTGGCGTTTCAACTGGCGCATGCCCAAGCGCGTGATGCAGTGCATTTGCCATTTGACGCGGCAGGTGTGGTCGCTGGCCTGCAAACCTTGGGTTGCCAGACCTTCAGGCTGCACAGCCAGGCAGCTGACCGCGCCACCTACCTGCAGCGTCCTGACCTGGGGCGCAGGCTAGATGTCCCTTCCCTTGAAACACTGTTCAATTGGCAAGCCACCGCCCCCACCCAGTCGTTTGATCTGGCCTTTGTGGTGGTCGATGGACTGTCGTCCCTGTCCGTTCATCAACACACGGTGCCGCTGCTGTCTGCCATGTTGGCGCGCTTGCAAGCGGACGGCGACCAACGCTGGGCTGTTGCGCCAATTTGCGTGGTGGCGCAGGGCCGTGTGGCGGTGGGAGACGAGGTGGCTGAGCGGCTCAACGCCGACATGGTGGTGGTGCTGATTGGTGAGCGCCCGGGGCTGAGCTCACCCGACAGCATGGGGATTTACCTCACCTGGGCTCCAAAAGTCGGCACAACGGACGCGGCACGCAATTGCATCTCTAACGTGCGCCCGGCCGGGTTGTCGTTGGCAGCGGCTGCGACCACACTGCATCAGTTGCTGAGTCAGGCCCGTCGCAAGCAACTCTCCGGAGTCGGCTTGAAGGACGATGTGGACCACCAGTTGCCGCCTCCCCTGGTGCCTGGCCAAGACCCGCCCGCTCTGTCACTGTGGCATCGCGCTGCTGGTTCGCAGTAAAGTCCAACCTATGTCGACCCACAACCTCACTGAACCCCAGCAGCAGGCCCTGCTTGTCGCCGCCCGTCACGCCCAGCTTCAGGCCTATGCGCCGTATTCCAGCTACCGTGTGGGCGCCGCCGTGCTCGATGACAAGGGCCGCATCCATGCGGGCTGCAATGTAGAAAACGCAGCTTACCCCGAAGGGCTGTGCGCCGAGGCATCGGCACTCGCGGCGATGGTGCTGGCAGGCGGCACCCGGGCATGCGCAGTGCTGGTGGTGGGCAGTGGCGGCGACAGCGCTGGCGGCTGGATCACACCCTGCGGGGGGTGCCGCCAGAAACTGCGGGAATTTGGTGCGCCGGACATGCCGGTCATGAGCGCCAACGGCCATGCGCTTGGCCCCAGCCATACGCTGGCCGATTTGTTGCCAGCGAGTTTCGGGCCGGATCACCTCAAGCCACGTTGACCCGCGTCAGCCACGCACCACACCTAGCGGAACATGCTCATGGACGCACTCCACATCATCGCACGGCGCGCACCACAGTTCCAACCTCGCATTGCCGTGGTGCTGGGCTCGGGCTGGGGCGGTTTGACCGACCACATCACCCAGGCGGTCCAGATTCCCTATGCCGATTTGCCGGGTTTTCCACAGCCCACCGTGGCAGGTCACAGCGCCTCACTGTGGTTGGGGTACATCGGCGCGCAGGCCGTGGCGGTGATGGGCGGGCGCAAGCATGGCTATGAAACCGGTGCGGTGGACGGCATGGCGGTGCCGCTGCAGGTGCTGAAGGCATTGGGTTGCCACACGCTGGTGCAGACCAACGCGGCAGGCAGCCTGCGCGCCGACATGCCGCCGCAAAGCCTGATGCTGGTCACCGACCACCTGAACCTGCCGCAGTGTTCGCCCTTGGTGGGACAAACCGGAAGCGCGCGTTTTGTCAACATGGTGGATGCCTATGATATTGAGCTAAATCGCCTTGCAGCCCTTGTCGCAATTGAAAAGAATGCTCTGCTTTTTGAAGGGGTGTATGCGTGGTTTCTTGGGCCGCAGTTTGAAACTCCGGCTGAAATCCGCATGGCCCGGCTGCTCGGTGCGGATGCCGTGGGCATGAGCACGGTGCCCGAAACCATCCTGGCGCGGTACCTGGGGCTGCGTGTGATGGCGCTGTCGTTCATCACCAACTTTGGCGCGGGCATGTCTGGCGAGCACTTGAGCCACGCCCACACCTTGCAGCAGGCGCAAATGGGCAGTGCCAAAGCCAGTCAGTTGTTGGCCGACATCATTGCCCGCTTGCCACAAACATAAAACCCCCCAGCCAAGGTGACCTGACAGGGGGGTGGAGATCGAATCACTGCTGGTTCAGTCCAGCGTCAGATCAGAACTTGTGGTTCATGCCCAATTCGACAATATTCTTCTTCCAGTCGCCGGTCGTCGAGGCGGTCACCACTTGTGAGGCTTTATTGACGCTAAAGCCGCCGTAGAGGAAGGTGCGCTTGGACAACGAGTATTTGCCAGCCATGCCAAAACCATCGCGCTTTTGCGCGGGATTAGCCCCGGTGGCATTGTCGTCATCCGACTTGGCATAGCTGGCCGACAGAGTCAGTGCGGTGCCCATCGGAACATCTACGCCGATTTGCCACTCTTTGGTGTTATTGCCATCAATATTTGCACCACCACCCACAGGCTTGTTGGTGACTTTTGCATAGTTGGCTTTGGCCTTGGCGATGCCAAAGTCATAAGAACCACCCAGAACCGCGTAGGTGCCTTTGTTTGCTGTGACGGTCGCTGACAGATCCATGGACTCTTGCTGGTACGCGAATTGAGCCGCGATGGGGCCAGCAGCATAGGTCACGTTGAACGCTTCAACTTGGGCGCGGGTCGTATCGCCTTCTTTCGCGCTGTAGCTTGCTGCTGCCGCAAAACCACTGAGGTTGGGGGTTGCGTAATAAATGGTGTTGCTGATGGTGTCACGGTAGTTTTCTGATGAGAATGCAACGCGCATGGGCGACATGCCCACCGCATTGAACATGCCATCAGAAACGCCAATCACGTCATCAAAAGGCGTCCAGGTCTTGCCCAGTTTGATTTCACCCAAGCCACCAGAGAAGCCAACCCAGGATTCACGGGAAAAAGCCTGTGGCGCGCTTGCGAAGTCTTTGGTCTGACCTGCGCCGGTGTCCATAACAAAACCTTCTTCCAGCTTGAAGTTGGCTTTCAAACCGCCGCCCAGGTCTTCAGAACCCTTCAGACCCCAGCGCGATGTATTGATACCACCGCTGACAATCTCGGATTTGGCGAGCGAACCGGCACCCTTTCCAAGGTCGGTGGTGCTGTACCGGCCAATGACATCGGCAATGCCATACAAAGTGACTGTTGATTGGGCCATGACGGTGCCGGATACAGCCAGAACGGCGACCGCGATCAAAGTTTTTTTCATTCAAATTTCTCCAAGTTTTGTTGTTTACCATCGTGTCCGGTCTGCGGAAATTTCCATCCGGAGTTGGACGCGATGGGGTTGACGATAGAAGCCTCCCGCTTTCAGTTAGCTTTCAGTTCTGTCGTACTAGGGAAACTACTTATGAAAAATGCGCAACACATCCCACCGGATGTCGGCCGCCATGACCTGCAACACAGCGCCCGCATCGCACTGGCCAGCCTGGACTTGACCAGCCTGAACGATGCCGACACGCAAGCCGATATTGCCCAACTCTGCCTGCGTGCCCAGGGGCCATGTGGCCCGGCGGCTGCGGTCTGCGTCTGGCCGCGCTTGGCTGCATTTGCGCGCACGCAACTGCCCGTGCACATCGGCGTGGCAGCTGTGGCAAATTTCCCACACGGTCGCCCAGACGTGGAGGCTGCCGTGCAGGACACCCTGCAGATCGTGCAGACCGGTGCGCAAGAGGTGGACGTGGTCATGCCTTACCGATCCCTCATCGCGGGTGACGAACTGGCCGTGACCAAACTATTGACCGCCGTGCGTCAAGCCTGTCCCGGTCTGGTGCTGAAAGTGATACTGGAAACCGGCGAACTTCAAACCCCTGAGCGGATTGAGCGTGCCTGCCATCTGGCCCTGGAGGCCGGGGCCGATTTTCTGAAAACCAGCACCGGCAAGAGCGCCGTGCACGCCACGCCCGAGGCCGCACGAGTCATGCTCAACGCCATTGCCGCCCATCCGGTTGCCAGAAACCATGTGGGATTCAAGGCCTCAGGCGGCATCAGGACCGTGCAGGATGCGATGGTTTATGAAGCACTCGCCCAGCAAATCCTGGGTGCAGAGGCGTTGAATCCCAAACGCTTTCGCATCGGTGCCAGCAGCTTGTTGGCCGACATTGAAGCGGTGCTGAACCCGTCTGCAGCGCGCCCAAGGCCGACCGGTGGCTACTGAGCACGACCTTGAAAGAATGGCGATTTTAAAAACCTGGTTGATTGTGTTTGACGGATGGAGATGTCGAAGCTGATTTGTGGCTAAGGTTTTGGAAAGGTAATCTGCAGGGGCGAGTCATGAAACGTCTGCAGGTTTAAAGTCGGCTAGGGGCTGGGTCCAGTCATCGAGTTTGCCGAACTGCCCCCTCCAAAGCCGACTTAGAAGGCGGCAAGTGATTATCGGCAATGTGGTGTTTATTTCGGCGCT
>CAIOAQ010000360.1 GCA_903856025.1 uncultured beta proteobacterium | reverse complement strand
TGCGGCGACGTGATGAAGCTGCAGATCAAGGTCAACCCTGAAACCGGCGTGATCGAAGATGCGCGCTTCAAGACTTACGGTTGCGGATCGGCCATCGCATCAAGCTCCTTGGTCACTGAATGGGTCAAGGGCAAGACGCTGGATCAGGCTTCGGCCTTGAAAAACAGTGAGATTGCTGAAGAATTGGCCTTGCCACCTGTCAAAATCCACTGTTCGATTTTGGCAGAGGATGCGATCAAGGCGGCGGTGAACGATTACCGCCAAAAACACGCTGAAGCTCAAACTCATTGAATTAATCGGCAGACTGCGGACCGCCAAGGGTGTGTTGCAGGATGTCACTGACTTGAATTGCAATCAAAATGGCTGTGACGCTGACCGAAGCTGCTGCCCGGCATGTGACCCGCTACCTGACCAAACGTGGCCAGGGCGTGGGGGTGCGACTGGGTGTCAAGACCACTGGATGTTCCGGAATGGCCTACAAGCTTGAATACGTGGACGAAATTGGCCCCGAAGACATGGTGTTTGAAGGCCATGGCGTCAAGGTGTTGGTCGACCCCAAAAGTTTTGCCTACCTGGACGGTACCGAGTTGGACTTTGTTCGTGAAGGGCTGAACGAGGGGTTCAAGTTCAACAACCCCAAGGAACGCGACCGTTGCGGATGCGGCGAGTCTTTTCGTGTGTAAAGCTACTGCGCGGCCGTCATGCGTTGTTGCTCGGTGCTCGAAATCCTCACGTACCTGAAGTACGTTCCGGTTTCTGCGCGCCGAGGGCCTAGCCTGCCAGCCGCTCGCTGCGCTTTCAATCACGAAAAGGTCTGTTTAAATTGAAATCTCTTCAATCCAACGATTTCGAGCTGTTCTCGCTCGAAGAATGCTTCCAACAAGACCGCGCGGTACTCGATGCTCGCTGGAAAGAACTGCAGCGCCAGGCCCATCCGGACAAATTTGCAGCTCAAGGCGCTTCCGCCCAGCGCGTGGCCATGCAATGGTCGGTGCGTATCAACGAGGCCTACCAGCGCCTGAAAGACCCGCTCAAACGTGCCGCCTACCTGTGTGAATTGCACGGAGCGCCTGTCAATGCCGAGAACAACACCGCCATGCCAGCTGCCTTCTTGATGCAGCAAATGGAGTGGCGTGAAGCGCTGGACGATGCTCATACTGCTGAAGATTTAGAGAAAATCAGTCTCCAGTGCAGGCAGGCTGTGCGTGAGGTGCTGCAAAATATAGAGCAACTTCTGGACCAATCGCACGACTACAGCGCCGCCGTGGCGCAGGTCAGGGCGCTGATGTTCATAGAGCGTTTCACCGAAGATGTGAACGCACGGCAGGACCTACTGGATCAATAAAAAGTGCGAGGACGCACGTCGCTGCGTACCGCCACCCGACACACACCATGGCCTTACTTCAAATTTCCGAACCAGGGCAAACGCCCAACCCCCACGAACGGCGCATCGCCGTGGGCATTGACCTGGGTACCACCCATTCGCTGGTGGCCAGCGTGCGCCACGGTGTGGCCGAATGTCTGCCCGACGCACAGGGGCGGGTGATCCTGCCGTCGGTGGTGCGCTACATGGCGGGTGGGGGTCGCCAAATTGGTGATGAGGCCGTGCTCGCGGGGCCGATTGATCCGGAAAATACCATTGCCTCGGTCAAGCGTTTCATGGGCCGTGGCCTCAAAGATGTGGCGCTTGCTTCCAAGCTACCCTACCAATTTGTGGATCACCCCGGCATGCTGGGCATCCAGACCGTGCAGGGTGAAAAATCCCCGGTAGAGGTCAGTGCCGACATCCTGGCCACGCTGCGTTACCGCGCTGAAGACACTTTCAACGCCGACCTGTACGGCGCAGTGATCACCGTGCCGGCCTACTTTGACGACGCCCAGCGCCAAGCCACCAAAGATGCCGCGCAGCTGGCCGGATTGAACGTGCTGCGTCTGATCAACGAGCCCACGGCGGCGGCCATTGCCTACGGGCTGGACAACGCCAGCGAAGGCCTGTACGCCATCTACGACCTGGGTGGCGGCACCTTTGACATCTCCATCTTGCGCTTGACGCAAGGTGTGTTTGAAGTCGTGGCCACCGGCGGCGACTCGGCCCTGGGCGGTGACGATTACGACCACGCGCTGGCCGACTGGGTGCTGGCACAGACCGGCGCCGGGTCGATGGACAACGCCAGCCCGACCGATAAAGCCGCCCTCAAAGCCGTTGCCAGGAACTGTAAGGAATGCTTGTCTGCTACTGATTGTGTAGCTTTTGACGCATCATCCACGGGGGCTAGAGTTATTTTTCATGTGAAGTGTTCGGACTTTGAATCAGCCACCAGCGCGCTGACCGCCCGCACCCTGCAAGCGGTGCGCAAAGTGTTGCGTGATGCCAAGCTGACTCCAGGTGAAATCAAAGGCGTGGTGATGGTGGGCGGCTCTACCCGCATGCCACAGATCCAGCGCGCCGTGGGCGACTTCTTTGGCAAGGCCCCTTTGACCAACCTGAACCCCGATGAAGTGGTGGCGCTGGGGGCTGCCATTCAATCCAACCAGTTGGCGGGCAACAACCCCGGCGGCGACTTGTTGCTGCTGGACGTGATTCCGCTCTCCTTGGGCATCGAGACCATGGGCGGCCTGGCCGAGCGCATTGTGCTGCGCAACGAGACCATTCCCACCGCCAAGGCGCAGGATTTCACCACTTACATTGACGGCCAGACCGCGCTGGCGCTGCACGTGGTGCAGGGTGAGCGTGACCTGGTGGCGGATTGCCGCAGCCTGGCGCGTTTCGAGTTGCGCGGCATTCCGCCCATGGCCGCTGGTGCAGCGCGCATTCGTGTCACCTTTACCGTGGATGCCGATGGGCTGTTGAGCGTGGCGGCGCGTGAGCAACTCAGTGGTGTCGAGGCACAAATTGCGGTCAAGCCTTCTTACGGCCTGGCCGATGACCAGATAGCACGCATGCTGGCCGAGAGCTTCACCACCGCCGAGGCCGACATGCAGGCCCGTGCGGTGACCGAGGCGAGGGTGGACGGCGACCGCATGGTGCTGGCCACGGTGAGCGCCCTGAATGCCGACGGTGATTTGCTCGACGAGGCGCAGCGTGCCGAGATCGACCGCCTGATGCAAGCCGTGCAGGCCGCCCGTACCCTTGAAGATGCCAAAGCCATTGAAGCCATCACGCTGACGCTGGCCAAAGGCACCGAAACCTTTGCCGCACTGCGCATGAACCGTGGCATCCAGCATGCGCTGGCTGGCAAAAACATAGCAACCATTTGAGCGAGTACCCATGCCAACCATCAAAATCCTGCCCCACGCCGAATACTGCCCTGAAGGTGCCGAGGTGACTGCGCCAGCGGGTACGTCCATTTGTGAAGCGCTGCTGGAGCACGACATCCACATCGAACACGCCTGTGAGATGAGCTGTGCCTGCACCACTTGCCACGTGATTGTCAAAGAGGGGTTTGAGTCCCTTGCCCCGTCTGAGGAAGAAGAAGACGACCTGCTGGACCGTGCCTGGGGCCTGCAACCCAACTCCCGCCTGAGCTGCCAAGCCCTTCTGGCCCAGAAAAACATCGTGATTGAGATTCCAAAGTA
>CAIOAQ010000359.1 GCA_903856025.1 uncultured beta proteobacterium | reverse complement strand
CGCCCGGGCGGCCTATGTAGACGACACCCTTTGAATCGCATAAAAATACGTTTTTAACCTGGATGCCCAGGCCGACCATCACATTCAGGCAGGCTATAGCGGCGGCACCCGCGCCGGATACGGCCACTTTGACATCGCCGATTTTTTTCCCGACCAGCTCTAACGCATTGACCAAGGCGGCGCTGGAGATGATGGCTGTGCCGTGCTGGTCATCGTGGAACACCGGGATGCCCATGCGTGCCTTGAGTTTTTCTTCGATGTAGAAGCACTCGGGAGCCTTGATGTCTTCCAGGTTAATTCCGCCCAATGTGGGCTCCAGCGCAGCGATGATTTCGATGAGTTTGTCGGGGTCGCGCTCATCCAATTCAATGTCAAACACATCCACACCGGCAAATTTTTTGAACAAACAACCTTTGCCCTCCATCACTGGTTTGCCTGCCAGTGGTCCGATGTCGCCCAAACCAAGCACAGCTGTTCCGTTGGTGACCACCCCCACCAGATTGCCGCGGCTGGTGTATTCGTAGGCCAGATCCGGGTTGGCCTGAATGTCCAGACAAGGGTAGGCAACACCTGGTGAGTAGGCCAGTGCCAAGTCACGCTGGTTGATTAAGGGTTTGGTTGCGTTGACGGAAATCTTGCCACGGGTGGGAAAGCGGTGGTATTCCCGTGATGCATCGCCCAAGGCTTGTTCGGCGGGGGAAAGTGGATTGGTCATCGATGGCTCCTCATGAATTAGGTGGTCAAGACTTTACACCCCGGGCGGCTTGATGGCGCAAACAAAGAAGCAGCCCTTTGCGGCAGATCAAGGCCATCAACTTCTGTGGCTGTCGCGCCGATGGGGCCACCCGTTCGGCGAATGGCTATCCCGATGACCGATACATGCGCGTTATGGCTACGACTGGAAAAATCGACGATGTTTTTGAGTTCTATTGGCCGTTCGGCGTGTCGCTTCGGAATTGGTCGTGGCAGTTTTTGCAGCTTTTTTGCACTGCATCCACGCTGTTTCGTATGGCGGGCAAATCAGCGTTACCTGAGGCAGTGACCAATTGATTCACTGCGACCAAATAGTTGTCCTGCGCGTTCTTGAACCCGGATGCATTGGTCCAGACCTCAGGCTTTGCACGGGTTGGCGGGTAATTGCCATCGGCGCTGAAGTACGGCCACGGTTGGGTGGACAGTTCTTGCAGTGCCTGTGCCTGTGCCGCAAATTCTGCTTTCACATACTCTTTTCGGTCCCGTGCCACCAATCCCATCGGCTCAAGCGTTTTTGTGAAATTTTTAAAAATGGCTATGCGTTTCGTGAGCAGTTGTTGCGGGTGCGAGTCTTTTGCTCCAGGACCACATGCAGTTAGCAAGGAGGATGCGACAACCAGTAGGACGATATTTTTGATTTTCTTCATGATTAATTCGATTGAGTACCAGGAAACATAAAGAATGTAGGAGTCATCTTCCTGCGGAGGAGGCAAACATGTGTTCCCACAAGGCCAGGATGGCTTCACGCTCGGTGTTTAATTGTTCAACTGGCACATGACCCGGGGCTTCGTCCAATCGCGCCCTGTGTTGCACCTGACGCATGGTTCGGTAGGCGCTGGCTGCGGCATGCCCCATGCCATCGGGCAAGAGTCCCAATGCTTGGGCACGTTCCAGTAACGCAATGTTGCCTGCGTTGGCCAACAGTTCACGATGTGCGCCAGATTGTGACAGTACCAAAAATTGCATGACAAATTCGGCATCGATCATGCCGCCAGCGCTCTGCTTGAAGTCAAATTGGCCGGGTTTCACAGGGTGCACCTGCGCCATGCGCTGACGCATGGTTGCGATTTCAAGGCGCAGACCAGCCTCATCCCGTGGTGCAGTGATCACGGCTTGGCGCACCGCATCAAAACGGGCATGCAAATGGGTGTCGCCCAATACGCAACGTGCCCGAGTCATGGCCTGATGCTCCCACGTCCATGCGGTATTGGAGCCTCGCTGTTGTTGGTAGTTAGCATAGGACTCAAAGCTGGTGATCAATAACCCGGCGTTGCCATTGGGGCGCAGCGCGGTATCAATTTCATACAAGTCGCCCTCGCCTGTTTTGACGGTGAGCCAATTGATAAGTTTGCGCACCAACGCACCATAGACTTCCGGAGCGTTGTCACTGTCGTCATCAAACACAAACACCAGGTCCAGGTCGCTGCCATAGCCAAGTTCTTTGCCGCCGAGCTTCCCGTAGGCAATGATGCCAAATTTGGGTTCCGGCAGATGGGCTTTTTTTAACCGGGACCAACACCAACGCGTGGTGACGCGCAGCACTGCATCGGCCAATGCACTCAGGTCATCGGCCACCTGCTCGACTGTGAGCTTGCCTTCCACATCACGTGCCAATGTGAGAAATACCTCAGCGTGGTGGGCGCGGCGCAGCAGGTTCAGCAGCGACTCGTCATCGTCTTCATCAGAGTCTATGAGAGCGTTGCGTCGGTGATCCAGGTTGGCTTCAAATTCCTGTGGACTGAAACGCTCATAAAAGATGTCGGCTGCGGCCAGTTCGTCGATCACGCCTGGGTGCAACATCAGGTAGTGTGCTGGCCAGCGTGCCGCACCGAGCAGGCGCAGAAGTCGCTCGTGTACATTTGGGCGCTCCCACAGCAGCGCCAAGTAACTCTCCCTGCGCAACAGGGGTTCGATCCAGTCTACCAATCGAACGGCGGCTTCTTCGCTGGCGACACCTTCTTTGACCCACTGTGCAGTGCGTGAGAGCAGGCGTAGCAAACGGCTGCGCGCCTCGTCGCGTAAGGCAAGCACGCGCGGGTGCTCGCGCCAGAGGTCGAGTCGTTGACGCAGCGTGTCCCCCATTTGTGGAAACAAGTCCTCCATGGCTGTTGTCGCGGGTTTGCCGCCTGGGCAAGCTCTGCATTCGGACTGTGAGCCCCCAAGCAACTTGTCAAATTCCTGCGCCACCACTTCGCGGTGCGCATCGAGTTGGCTGAGCAATTGCTGCGGCGTCTCAAAACCCATGGTTCGGGCGACCCAGGCCAGATCCTGGTCCTGGGTTGGCAACACATGGGTCTGTTGGTCGTCCAGGTACTGGATGCGGTGCTCTAACTGGCGTAAAAATACATAGGCGTTGGCCAGCGCCTGCGCAGGTGCTGACTGCATCAGTCCGGCGCGCACCAGTCGTGGCAAGGCACTGAGCGTGGGACGGGTCCGCAATTCGGGAAACTGGCCGCCACGTACCACTTGCAGCAGTTGAACAATGAATTCAATCTCGCGGATGCCGCCGCGTGACAGCTTTACATCATTGGCACGCTCGGGGTGACCGGCGCTGCGTTTCGCAGCATGCTCACGGATTTGTCTGTGCAGTACCCGCAAGGAATCAAATACGCTGTAGTCCAGGTAACGGCGGAACACAAATGGCATCACTACCTTGCGTAGTGCTTGTGTGGCCCCACTGGTGACACTCTCAAAGGGGGCCACGACACGACTTTTAAGCCACGCAAACCGTTCCCACTCACGTCCCTGCACGTGCAGGTATTCTTCCAACGCATCGAGTGACACTGCGGCGGGCCCCGAGTTGCCGTTGGGGCGCAACGCCAGATCAACCCGGAACACAAAACCGTGCTCGGTGGTGTCGCCCACCAACGCGTAAACCGCGCGCACCATCTTCGCAAAGTACTCATGATTGGTAATTCGCCCGCGTCCGTGGACATTGCCGGTGGTTTCGCCGTCTTCGTCGTAGACGTATATCAGGTCAATGTCACTGGATACGTTGAGTTCACGCGCACCTAGTTTGCCCATGCCCACAATCCACACCTGCGCGGGGTGTCCATCGTTCGTCATGGGCGAGCCATGGGTTTCACTCAGCGTGATCTGGGCATCGGCCAGTGCGGTGTTCAGCGCAAACTCTGCCAGAGTGGTCATCGCCTGGGTAATCTGGGATAGAGGGAGTTGGTGGTCGCAATCAAGACTCAGTAAGCGTTCAACCGTCAATTGGCGGGTAATGCGCAGGGCATCCGCGCAGCTTTGACCTTGTGAGCGCAGTTGATTGAACACCGCATTCATGCCTCCAAGATCAGGGCAACCGTCGGGCAGCAAGGTCAATATTGCTTCGTATCGGCGGTGGATACGCTGGCTAAATCTGGAATGCAAGGCCAAGGGTGGGCAGGTCATAATTCTGAGCTTGTCAAACTAATTTGTTCAGTGTGTCGCCAATCCCCTCCAAATTGCTGAAGATATGGTCTGTGTTGACCCGCGGGGTGCTCACTTTGGTAGTGTTGGCATGGTTGCTGCTTGGTCTGACGTGGAGCGGATTGCACTGGTGGATTGTGCCGCGAATCGGTGAATATCGCTCGCTGCTAGAAATTCAAGCCTCACGAACCTTGGGTGTGCCGGTGCGCGTCGGGGGTATCTCTGCACGTACTAACGGAGCGATACCTTCGTTTGAGTTGTCGGATGTGACCCTGCTGGACGCTCAAAGTCGTGTTGCCTTGAGTTTGCCCAGGGTATTGGTCGCCTTGTCTCCAAGGTCATTTTTACGCCTGGGGTTTGAGCAAATTTACCTGGATTCACCCAAGCTAGATGTACGCCGACTGGCCGACGGGCGGATCACAATAGCCGGCCTGGAGATGGCTATGGGTCCGACCGCCAATTCTGCGGCTCTGGACTGGTTCTTCTCGCAGATCGAGTTTGTTATTCATGATGGTGTTCTGCGGTGGACTGACGAACAGCGCGGCGCGGAGCCTATTGTGCTGCAGCAAGTGGATTTTGTGGCGCGCAATGCAGGACGCCGTCATAACCTGCGTTTGGATGCGACTCCGCCCGAAGAGTGGGGACAACGTTTCAGTCTGCGTGGCCGGTTTTTGCAGCCCTTGCTGTCCAGGAAAAGCGGTCTCTGGCAACGCTGGGATGGACAGTTGTACGCAGAATTTGACAGGGTCGATCTGTCTGAATTGCGCCGTTATGTGAATCTTGGGGTGGATGTTCGCCAGGGACGTGGCGCGGTGCGCACCTGGGTGGATGTCAAGAGGGGACAGCCGATTGGCGCTACCGCAGACGTTGCATTGAACGAAGTTGATGTGACACTGGGGGCAGATCTGCCAGCGTTGGACATCCGGCGGGTTCAGGGGCGAGTTGGTGGACATACCTTGAAAGGTGGTTTTGAGGTATTCAGCAACGCGTTGTCATTTGAAACAAATGATGGTCTGCTGTGGCCAGGCGGCAATGTGCGCGTGCTGTCCATGGCTGGCGAGGGAGGTCAAACGCCCCGTGGTGAAGTCCAGGCAGATAAACTTGATCTAGCTGCGCTGTCACAGCTGGTGCAACGTTTGCCGGTGGCTGCGGCACTACGCAGCGAACTGTTGACCTACGCCCCTAAAGGGCAGGCGGAAAAGCTGGCCATCAGCTGGCAGGGCAAAGCCAGTGAACTTCAAAGCTATTCCGCCAAGGGGCGTATCAGCCAACTTGAAGTCGCGGCAGTCGCGCATCTTCCCGGTGTCAAGGGGTTGAGTGTGGACTTTGAACTGGACCAACATGCAGGGAAGGCTGAACTACACCTGGACAACGGCAGTGTCGATGTTCCCGGTATTTTTCAGGAGCGCACGATTGAGTTCGCCAAACTTTCCGCGCAGGCGCGTTGGCAGCTCAACGGAGAGCACATGGCGGTGCAATTTTTGGATGTGAACTTTGCCAACGCCGATGCCCAGGGGCTCGCGCAAATCAAGTGGGAAACATCAGACCCATCCAAGGCCGCCAGCCACAGCCGATTTCCTGGTGTGCTTGACCTTCAGGCCAACCTAAGTCGAGCGGATGGTACTCGTGTGCACCGCTATCTGCCTCTGGGCATTGACCAACGGGCACGCGACTACGTACGAGACGCCATCACTGCCGGGGAGGCCAGTAATGTGCGTTTTGACATCAGGGGGGACCTCAATCAACTGCCTGTGGTCGACCCGCGTCGCGGCGCTTTCAAGATAAGTGCAGATGTGCGAAATGCCACCATGGCCTACGTGCCTCGTTCGCTGCAAACCGCCAAGGAATTGGCATGGCCTGTTTTGAGCGATCTCAGTGGCAAATTGCTGTTTGACCAGATGCAGTTGCATGTGAAAGACGCACGATGCCGTGTGCAGCAGTCGCCGACGGTCCAGGTGACGCAGGCTGATGTGTTCATCGCAGATTTGAGGAAAACAGAGGTCAAAGCAAACGCTGTCATCAAGGGACCTCTGAAAGACGCATTGGGTGTGGTGAATGACTCACCCATAGGCGGTTTGATTGGAGATGCGCTGTCTCAAAGCACTGCAAGTGGGCAGGTTGACATCAAGCTGGAGCTGAATTTGCCCATTGCACAGTTGAAGAAATCCAGTGTGCAGGGGAGTGTGACATTTGCCGGGAATAATATGCAGATCACACCAAACAGCCCCAAATTGACCCGTACTCGAGGACAACTTGACTTCAATCAAACGGGATTAAGCCTCAGCGGTGTCCAGGCACGCATGCTGGGGGGGGATGTGGTGCTGGACGGAGGCTTGGTTTTGGCAACAGGAGCCACTTCGGCACGTGCTTCATCGAGCGCCATTCGAGCTGTTGGTACCGCAACTTCGGACGGATTGCGCCAAGCTTCGGAGTTGGGGGTTGTGACACGTTTGGCGCGATCATTGGGCGGGAGCGCGGCCTATACAGCGAGTCTTGGCGTGCGCGACGGACAGCTTGAGTGGCAGGTGCAAAGCAATTTGCAGGGGTTGATGTCCAAGTTGCCAGCGCCGCTTGAAAAGTTGGCAGACACGCCGCTGGCGCTGCGCATTCAATCCCAGTATTTGAATCCATCCTATGTGGCGTCGTCCGCCTCGGGGTTGCAGCAGAGATTCAGTGTGTCCCTCGGGAATTTGGGACGAGCTGTTTATGAGAGTGACCAGTCGGCGCCACAAAAGCGGACAGTGCGTGGAGCGATCGAACTGGGCGTGGTCGGGTCACAGGCTATGCAATTGCCTTCGCAAGGTGTCAGCGCAAATGTGCAGTTGCAAAAGATGGACCTGGATGCTTGGCAAGAGGTCTTGTCATCCAGTCCTGCTGAGCCCGCAGAGCCTGGAGCCTACGGTTTGGCCAGCCATGAGGTGTTGCCCTACTTGCCCAACACACTGACCTTGCGGACCGATGCATTGACGTTTGGCGGGCACCAGGCGCATCAGGTGGTGTTGGGTGGTGGGCATGACGGGGTGTTGTGGCACGCCAATCTGGATGCTCGTGAACTCAGTGGTTACATTGAGTATCGACAGGGACTTGAAGGTCCTTCCGCTGCCAATGCAGGGCGGTTGTACGCGCGCTTGGCACGGTTGATCATTACGCCGTCAGCGGCACCGGAGGTGGAAGCCTTGCTGGACGCCCAGCCGCCCAGCATTCCCGCGCTTGATATCGTGGTGGATGACTTCGAAATGCGGGGCAAATCGTTTGGCCGGTTGGAAGTTGAGGCGATTAACCGCATGGCAGTCGGTGGTGTCAGTGGGGTGCCTGAGTGGCGGCTCAACAAGTTCAACTTCAGTGTGCCTGAGGCTCGGCTCACATCCAGTGGCAATTGGACACGGCTTAATGCACAGGATGGTGCGGGTGGGCGAATAGCGGTGCAAGACCGTCGGCGTACGGTGTTGAATTTCAAGCTGGATGTTTCAGATGGTGGGGCGTTGCTTGCGCGTTTGGGTATGAAGGACGTGGTTCGCCAGAGCAGCGGCAAGCTGGAAGGTCAGGTGTCTTGGCTGGGATCACCTCTGAAAATCAATTACCCCAGTTTGTCCGGAGCCTTTACAGTTAATGTGGCATCTGGTCAATTTTTGAAAGCTGATCCTGGCATCGCCAAGTTGTTTGGTGTATTGAGCTTGCAAGCCTTGCCACGGCGGCTGATGCTGGACTTCCGGGATGTTTTTAGCGATGGTTTCGCATTTGACTTCTTGCGCGGCGACGTCCGTGTGGAACAAGGCATTGCCCACACCAACAACTTGCAAATGAAGGGTGTGAATGCTGCCGTGTTGATGGAAGGCCAGGCCGATATTGCGCGCGAAACCCAGGATTTGAAAGTGGTAGTCGTGCCGGAAATCAATACAGGTACGGCCTCGCTGATTGCGACGGTGATCAACCCTGCCGTGGGATTGGGTTCATTTTTAGCGCAAATGTTTTTGCGCCGACCATTGATCGAATCTAACACCAAAGAGCTTCATGTGACCGGCAGTTGGTCAGATCCACTGGTGACCGAGGTTCCAAAAAATTCAGATTCTGCGAGGGAGAAAAAGCCGTGAAAATTGCCCTGATTCAGATGGTGTCTGGCGTAGATGTCCAAGCCAATTTGCGACAAGCTCGGGTGTTGGCGGAGTCTGCGGCCCAAGCCGGGGCAGAGTTGCTTGTTTTGCCAGAATATTTTTGCTTAATGGGGCACGCCGATGTGGACAAATTGGCCATTGGTGAAGTGAATGGGCAGGGTCCACTGCAACAGTTTTTGGCGGACGTTGCCCAAGATTTTGGCGTGTGGTTGGTGGGGGGGACGATCCCACTGAAGCATTCCAAAAACATGAATGTCACTTCGCCGTCGCCGGAGCAGGAACGGGTTTGCAACAGCAGTCTGGTGTTTTCACCGGAGGGCATTTGCGTGGCGCGCTACGACAAAATTCACTTGTTCCGTTTTGACAATGGCCAGGAGCGCTACGACGAATCACAGGTGCTGGAGGCGGGTAGCGCACCGGTGACTTTTGACCTGCTTTCCAAGGACGGCCACACCTGGAGAATGGGGTTAAGCGTGTGCTACGACCTGCGTTTTCCCGAGTTGTATCGGGCTTATGCCACAGCCGGTGCGCATTTGATGTTGGTGCCCAGTGCCTTCACCTACACCACAGGGCAAGACCACTGGGAGGTGCTGTTGCGGGCGCGGGCGATTGAAAACCTGGCATTCGTAGCTGCGGCCGCGCAAGGGGGCTTGCATGAGAACCAGCGGCGTACCTGGGGTCATGCCATGGCGGTTGATCCGTGGGGAAAAGTGCTGGCCCAACGTGACCAGGAGGCGGGTGTCGTGCTGGTTGATCTGGATTTTGATCTGTTGAGTGCTTGTCGCAATCGTTTACCTTCATTGCAGCACCGCGTGCTATGACCTTCACTCTGACCGTGGGGTGGCGCGCTTTTCTTGGATCTGTGGTGATGCTGCTTGCGGCCTGTGCCAGCGCACCGCCAGTGTCGTTTGTTCCTTCTCAGGCGGCGAAAGTTGCGCCCCAAAAAGATGAAGCTGCTGTGCACCCGCCAGACGCTGCAGGTTTGCCTAGCGTGTCTCGTGGCAACAGCCGTTGGGTGGCCGTGCCTTGGAGTGATTTACCTGGGTTTGAACACGATGCGTTGTACGAAGCCTGGAACGCTTGGCTGAAAAGTTGTGAACGTCCCGGGCCGGTGTTTGCGCCACTGTGCCCGGAAGTGCGAAGTTTGAGCATTGGCGGCGAAGCCGCGCAGCGCCAGTGGCTTATGGAACGCCTTCAGCCTTACCGGGTGGAGTCGGTGCAAGAGGGCAATACTGGCTTATTGACGGCGTATTTTGAACCTGAGCTTGAAGCAAGGCGTACGCCTTCCCCGGGATTTGAGGTGCCCTTGTTCCAGTTGCCTGCAGGCTTAACGACCGGTCGCACCTGGTTCACCCGCCAGGAGATCGAAACGTTACCTGAGGCAAAGGCGGCCTTGCGTGGGCGAGAGATTGCCTATGTGGCTGACCCGGTGCAAGCGATGGTGCTGCAAATTCAAGGCTCTGGCAGGCTGCGGATCACAGAGCCCGATGGTCGCCAGCAGTTGGTGCGTTTGGCTTATGCCGGGCACAACGGGCAGCCTTACCAAAGTGTGGGTCGCTGGTTGCTCGATCAGGGCGAGGTCCGTGATGCGTCCTGGCCGGGCATTCGTGCCTGGATGCTGCAGCACCCGCAGCGAGTGAGCGAACTGCTGTGGCACAACCCGAGAATGGTGTTTTTCAAGGAAGAAGCTCTGAATGACTTTGACAGCGGGTTTGGTCCCCGTGGCGCACAAGGCGTTGCATTGACGCCTGGCAGGTCGATTGCCGTGGATCCGCAAAGTATTCCCTATGGCACGCCAGTGTGGCTGGTATCAGAGGGGCCACAGCTTGTATTGCAGCGCTTGGTGCTGGCACAAGACACGGGCAGTGCTATTCGTGGCGTGGTTCGTGCTGATTATTTTGCCGGTTGGGGTGCCGGGGCCGGTGAGTTGGCAGGTCGGCTCAAGCAGCCGCTGCGATTGTGGGCCCTGTGGCCCAAATAGTCCTGAAGGCGTTACCATAGGACCTGGCAACCAGATCTTTCAGATTTTTTTACGGATCTACCCATGAACACAAGCAGCAAATCCCACATGCGCGACATTGACGAGCGCACCAATTTGGCGAGCAACAGCATGTTTGAATTGCTGTTGTTTCGTCTCGGCGAGGCTCCTGGCACAGATAAACGCGAGTTGTTTGGCATCAATGTGTTCAAAGTGCGCGAAATTCTGGTGATGCCCGAGATCACCGCCATGGTCAACTCGCCGCCATCGGTGATGGGGGTGGCCAACATCCGGGGACAAATGATCACAGTGATCAACTTGCCACAGCTGGTAGGCACCAATCCCACCAAGGGTTTGGGCATTTTGCTGGTGACAGAATTTGCCCGGACCACACAAGCCTTTGCGGTTGAAGAAGTGAACGAAATCGTGCGCCTGGAGTGGAAGCAAGTGCTGTCCGCCGAAGGCCGTGGCGGCGGTTTGGTCACCAGCATTGCCCGATTGGATGGGGCATCTGAAAACACACGTCTGGCGCAGGTGTTGGATGTCGAGCAAATTCTGCGTGATGTGTTTCCTGAGCAGCATCAGGTGGAAATTGAAGCCACCAGCAAACTGCATCTTCCCGAGGGCACGGTGGTGTTGGCGGCTGACGATTCTGCAGTGGCTCGCATGATGATTGAGCAAGGGCTCAAGGCCATGGGTGTGCCTTACATCATGACCAAGTCTGGCCAAGAAGCGTGGGATCGGTTGAAAGCCATGGCGTCTGAGGCCGAATCCCATGGCAAAACCATCCAGGACAAAGTCGCTTTGGTGCTGACCGATCTGGAAATGCCCGAGATGGACGGCTTTACCCTGACGCGCAACATCAAGCAGGACGCACGCTACAGCGGTATCCCCGTGGTGATTCACTCTTCCTTGACGGGCAGCACCAACGAAGACCATGTGAAAAAAGTGGGCGCTGACGCGTATGTCGCCAAGTTTGTTGCTGAAGAGTTGGCCGATACCATTCGTAAAGTGCTAACCCGTTAGTCGATCACTATCAAATAGATAGCTATCCGCGCTTATTTTACGGGGGGCTACAAGCCAAACAGGCATGTAGGTCACACGCCATCCAAGGGGTATTCTTTTGGATGGCTTTTTGTTGACTCCAGACTATTGGCAGGATGGTTTTCAGGCGGGGTCAAAAAATGAATGCACTGGAGTTGTCATGAACGCACCTTTATCCCAATCGGCTCAAATGGCCATGCAGTCGGCCAGCCTAGACGATAAATACACCCAGACCCAGGGCTCTGCCTTCATGAGTGGCGTGCAGGCGCTGGTGCGTCTGCCTTTGCTGCAGCGCCAGCGTGACTTGGCCGCGGGGCTGAATACGGCTGGTTTCATCAGCGGTTACCGTGGTTCGCCCTTGGGCGGTTACGACCAGGCGCTGGTGGCGG
>CAIOAQ010000358.1 GCA_903856025.1 uncultured beta proteobacterium | reverse complement strand
GGTTGAGCCTGTTCGGTGTAAAACCGTTCGACAGTAATGGTGTCATGGCGCATAAAACGGTAAGTTTTCTAGTTTTCAGTTTTCAGTTTTCAGCACGGAGGTCTTCGATCTTATACTTTGAACGAGTAAGAATGTTACTTTTTGCACCGAGAAGAAGGACCGATCGGACGTAGCGCAGACATTCTTGTCTGCCGTTGCGCAGGTTTTCCAACCTGCGGGGCGCGTCGGTAGTTCCAGCGGTTGTCTTGCTACCGACGCTTTGCCGACTGGAAAGTCGGCGCAACGGCAGACAAGAATGTCTGCGCTAGCCCGCATATTTCACAAGCAGGTTGTCAAGTGACGGTTTTTGAGTTTTTTGGAGAGGATTTTGACCGGTTTTGGACGGTTTAAATCTGTTCTATTGATAATAAACCTTGTTTTGTGGCCCTTGAGCGTCAAAATGGCGGTTTTGAGCTATTCCTGTACGCGCCCCTGCCTTCAGCCACTCGCCCGTGGCTGTTGCTCAACATATTATCGTGGCTTGTTCAGCCTGCCTGCCACCCTTGAAGGTTATGCAGGCAGCGGGCAAATACATCGCGCATCACAAAGGCGCTGCTCATCTGCACATACACCCGGCGCACGCTCACCTTTACCGCCGCCGCCACTTTGAGCAGTTTCACACGGATCGTTCCAGCCGTCGCCTTCTCCAGAGGCGTTCCCTGCAAGCCCACCGCCCTCAGTTGATCAATCAAGACGTAGGCAAAGCTGGCCAGCCAGAGCCGCAACTGATTGCTGGCCTGGTAATGAGTGCTCATCCGGTCTGCCTGCAAATCGAGCACCTGCTGCTTGAGAATGTTCTCCATGTTCCCGCGCGCGCAGTATACTTCCTCGTAGAGCACTTGTGCGTCCAAGGGTGATTCACCTTTGAAACCTTGGGCCGGAAGGTTGGTCACCACAAAACGAGGATTTTGCCCCTGAGCGGTCACTTCTGCTTTGGCTACCACACGGCGCGCACAACCCCAACTCTGCGCTTGATATTCAAATTCGGTGAACTCTCGGGCGCTATCCAACCCAATGAGGCAACGCTTGGCCGCAGCCTTCAGCAATTGTCCTTGGATGAAGCTCACCAGTTTGGAGTTCTTGCCAAAGCCCAGCACATAATAGACGTCCTTCTGTTCCTGGCAGAAGGCCATGATTTCCTCACGGCAAAAGCCGCTATCTCCACGTACCACAATGCGCGCATTCTTGCAGCGTTGGCGCACAGCGGGGATGATCTTCTTGAGTGCGCTGACAACGTCTTGTTTGGCGTCGCTCTCACCGGTGCGCAATTGGGCCCACAACAGGTGGTCCCCTGCGACAATGTAAAGGGGTTGGTAGCACCAGTTGTCATAGTAGGCGCTGAAGTGACGGCCTTCCTGGTTTCCGTGAAGCAGATGCCCCATGGCGTCCAAATCCAGAACCACTTGGGTGGCGTGTTTGGGCAGGCAGCGTGATGAAATATCCAGCAGGGTATCTTCGATCATCTGGGGGTTAAAGCTGATCTTATGATAACGGTCATTGGCGTTGTTGCCCAGCTCAAAGCGGTTGAGGGTGCTCGCCCCAGCCAGGGCACAGCTGGTGTCATGCAACCTGTCCTGACCGGTTGGATCCACTTTGCCAACCGCGACGGCCAGCAGCGGGTCCAAGCGCAAGGTCTGATGATCGTTAAGGTCTTCGTAGCCCAGAGCGATGGCATGGATGCGCTG
>CAIOAQ010000357.1 GCA_903856025.1 uncultured beta proteobacterium | reverse complement strand
GTCAGAAATCATGACCTTGGCGTTGGGGTTGAGTTTTTTTAGAAAATCTGCGCCGACTTTCAAACCGCCAGTGCCGCCCAGGGCTTGGATGGTGGCCACGCGGCCACTCTTGACGGGTTCGCTGTCAGCGCCAAACACCAGCGACTTGACGGCCGCGTCGTAAGTGGCGATGCCGTCAATCGGCAGGTAACCGTGTGGTTTGGGGGCTTCCAACATGGCTTTTTCAGCAGCCAACACGCATTGCAACAGGGGCAATTTGCCGTTGTCGTCAAAGTACACGCCCACGCCCAGGTTCACTTTGGCTGGGTTGGTGTCGGCGTTGTACTGTTCGTTAAGGCCCAGAATCGGGTCACGCGGGGCCATTTCGACAGCGGAAAAGAGAGACATGGTGGTTCCTGTTCAGTGTGGGTTTGGAAAAAAACCGAGAATAAGGGTTTTGCCGGATTGCAGCGCTTGATTTTAGCGTTCATATCAGGTGCCAACCGACCGATTTATGACCGCCAACCGTATTCCACTTGCAACTGCTGTCGCTGATGATTCGGAACGGGTCCGAACTGGCAAGTTCGTCAGCTTCCCGGATTCCCCTTTTGAGTTGTACCAGCCCTACCCACCGGCAGGCGACCAGCCCGAGGCCATCAACCAGTTGGTCGATGGGGTGAATGACGGCGAGGTGTTCCAGATTTTGCTGGGTGTCACCGGCTCTGGCAAAACCTTCACCATGGCCAACGTGATTGCCCGGCTGGGGCGGCCTGCCATCGTGTTCGCGCCCAACAAGACATTGGCGGCACAGTTGTACAGCGAATTCCGCGAGTTCTTTCCCAAGAATGCAGTCGAATATTTCGTCAGCTACTACGACTATTACCAGCCCGAGGCCTATGTACCGCAGCGCGACCTGTTCATCGAGAAAGACTCGGCCATCAACGAGCACATCGAGCAAATGCGCCTGAGTTGTACAAAGAGCGTGCTGGAGCGCCGTGACGTGGTGATTGTGGCCACCGTCTCGGCCATCTACGGCATTGGCCAGCCCGAGGCGTACCACAAGATGGTGATGACCCTGCGTGCGGGTGACAGGATGGGCCAACGCGACATGATTGCCCAGCTGGTGCGGATGCAGTACCAGCGCAACGACGTGGACTTTTCACGCGGTGCGTTTCGGGTGCGTGGTGACACCATCGACATTTTTCCGGCGGAGCATTCCGAGATGGCGATCCGTGTGGAGCTGTTCGACGATGAAATTGAAAGCCTGCAACTGTTTGACCCGCTTACCGGGCGTATCCGTCAAAAAATCCCGCGCTTTACCGTTTACCCCAGCAGCCACTACGTCACACCGCGGGAGCAGGTGTTGTCGGCGGTGGAAGCGATCAAAACGGAACTTAGCGACCGTGTAAAAGAATTCGTGTCACAGGGCAAGCTGGTGGAAGCGCAGCGTCTGGAACAGCGCACCCGCTTTGACCTGGAAATGCTCAGTGAAGTTGGGCACTGCAAGGGCATCGAGAACTACTCGCGGCATTTGTCAGGATCAGCCGCGGGTGAACCTCCGGCCACGCTGACCGATTACCTGCCCAAGGACGCGGTCATGTTCCTGGACGAATCCCATGTGCTGATTGGCCAGTTTGGCGGCATGTACAACGGTGACCGCTCCCGCAAAACCACGCTGGTCGAGTATGGCTTTCGCCTGCCCAGTGCGCTGGACAACCGGCCGCTGAAGTGTGACGAGTTTGAGACCAAGATGCGTCAGGCGATTTTTGTGTCGGCCACGCCCGCGCAGTGGGAAAAGGACCACGCCGGGCAGGTGGTGGAACAGCTGGTGCGACCCACCGGCTTGGTGGACCCTGAAGTGGAAGTGCGCCCAGCCACCAGCCAGGTGGACGACGTGCTGCAGGAAATCCGCATCCGTGTGGAAAAACATGAGCGCGTGCTGATCACCACACTGACCAAGCGCATGGCCGAGCAACTCACTGATTATTTAAGTGACAACGGGGTCAAAGTGCGTTACCTGCACAGCGACATCGACACGGTGGAGCGGGTTGAAATTTTGCGTGACTTGCGCCTGGGGGCGTTTGATGTGTTGGTGGGTATCAACCTGTTGCGTGAGGGCTTGGACATTCCCGAGGTGTCGCTGGTGGCAATTCTGGATGCGGACAAAGAAGGCTTTTTGCGCTCCGAACGTTCATTGATCCAGACCATTGGCCGCGCAGCCCGCAATCTGGAGGGCAGGGCGATTTTGTATGCCGACAAGATCACCGACTCCATGAAAAGAGCGATGGGCGAAACCGAGCGTCGCCGCATCAAACAACTGGCGCACAACGTCACCCATGGCATCACCGCACGTTCTATCGTGAAAGAAGTACGTGACCTGATTGACGGCGTGTACAGCGAAAAGGCGGGCAAGGAGGCTGAAAAGCTGGAGCGCGATGCGATGCAACGTGCGCAGGTGGAAGACATGAGCGAGAAAGACATCTCGCGCGAGATCAAACGCCTGGAAAAACTCATGATGGAACACGCCCGCAACCTGGAGTTTGAAAAAGCGGCACGGGTGCGCGACCAGTTGGGGATTTTGAAAGAGCAGGCGTTTGGTGCGCCTGGCACCGACAACGTCGTGAACTTGACAGCCGGCAAATAGCCTTACGAAATGTCGGGCCCGTTCGCATACCCGACTAAATTACTGTGACTTGTTGTATACTTGACACCGTTAGTCGGTTAAAGACTTGTTTGTGTACTTAATTCGAGGAGTTTGCCATGCGTCTTACTACCAAAGGCCGGTTTGCGGTCACTGCGATGATTGACCTGGGGTTGCGCCAGTCGTCAGGTCCGGTGACGCTGGCCGCCATCAGTCAACGTCAGCAAATTTCTCTGTCTTACCTTGAGCAGTTGTTTGGCAAACTGCGGCGCAACGCACTGGTGGAGTCTACCCGCGGTCCGGGTGGCGGCTACACCCTGGCACGCTCACCCGCCGACATCACAGTGGCGGAGATCATCTCGTCGGTCGATGAACCCATGGATGCCACCCAGTGTGGTGGCAAGGAAAACTGCTTGGGAGAAGGCAACCGCTGTATGACGCATGAGTTGTGGGCCTCCCTGAATGTGAAAATGGTGGAGTTTCTGGATTCCGTCAGCCTGCAAAAGCTGGTAGATGAGCAACTGGCCAAGGGGTTTCAGTTGGAAGAAAAGCCCAGTTTGAAGCGGGCGATTTCCACCATGCCTGTGATGAAGCCGATTCGCGTGAATGCACCCAATTCGGTGTTCGCACTCGGTAACAGTTTCGTCAAGATGTAATTCAAGTTCATTGCAAAGAAAGTCAAACATGGACAGCACGCCCCACTTCCCGATTTACATGGACTACAGCGCCACCAACCCCTGCGACCAGCGGGTGGTGGATGCCATGATTCCCTGGCTGCGTGCGCATTTTGGTAATCCCGCATCGCGCAGCCATGCATGGGGCTGGGAAGCCGAGGCCGCCGTTGAAAAAGCCCGTGAGCAAGTGGCAGCGTTGATTGGTGCCGACCCGCGCGAAATTGTCTGGACCAGCGGTGCCACCGAATCCAATAACCTGGCTTTGAAAGGTGCGGCGCACTTTTATAAGACCAAAGGCAAACACATCATCACGGTCAAGACCGAGCACAAGGCGGTGCTGGACACCTGCCGCGAGTTGGAACGCCAAGGGTTTGAGGTGACCTATCTTGACGTCCAGGAAGACGGTTTGGTGAACCTGGATACCTTCAAGGCCGCGATTCGCCCCGACACCATTTTGGCCAGCGTCATGTACGTCAACAACGAGATTGGCGTGATACAGGACGTGGTCGCCATCGGCAACATCTGCCGTGAAAAGGGTGTAATTTTCCATGTGGATGCGGCGCAGGCCACCGGCCGTGTGGCGTTTGACATCAGCAAGATGCCGATTGACCTGATGAGCCTGACCTCGCACAAGACCTACGGGCCCAAAGGCATTGGCGCGCTGTTTGTGCGTCGCAAGCCGCGCATTCGCATCGAGGCACAAATGCACGGTGGTGGTCATGAGCGTGGCATGCGTTCAGGCACGCTGCCCACCCACCAGATCGTGGGTATGGGCGAGGCTTACCGGATTGCCAAAGAGGAAATGGCGGGTGAACTGGTGAAAATTCAGGCCCTGCATGACCGGATGATTGCCGGGCTGCAGGGGATTGAGCAGGTGTTCATCAACGGCCACCTGACACAACGGGTGCCGCACAACCTGAACATCAGCTTCAATTACGTCGAAGGCGAGTCCCTGATCATGGGCATCAAGGGCTTGGCGGTCAGCAGTGGTTCGGCCTGCACGTCGGCCAGTCTGGAACCCAGCTACGTGTTGCGCGCCTTGGGCCGCAGTGACGAACTGGCCCACAGCAGCCTGCGCATGACGATTGGCCGCTGGAGCACCGAAGAAGAAATTGACTACGCCGTGGCCACCATCACGGAAAACGTGGCTCGCTTGCGCGAACTCAGCCCCTTGTGGGACATGTACAAAGAAGGCATCGACATCAGCACCATCCAATGGGCTGCACACTGAAGGAGAATCAAAATGGCATATTCAGAAAAAGTAGTCGACCACTATGAAAACCCGCGTAACGTGGGTTCGTTCGACAAAGGTGATGACTCTGTGGGCACCGGCATGGTGGGTGCTCCGGCGTGCGGCGACGTGATGAAG
>CAIOAQ010000356.1 GCA_903856025.1 uncultured beta proteobacterium | reverse complement strand
GGCATGTGTGCGTCCAACGTCGTGAACTTGCCAGCTGCTGAGTTGCGCACATGTACCGCCACCCGTTGGCCGCGGTGCAGCAGTTCAACAGCATTGCGGGTCAGTCTGGCATCCAGTGATTGGCCCACCAGCGTGTTGGGCACGCTGTAGTAATGGTGTTCCACTTCTACGTGGTAATCCACATGCACCCGCACCGTTTTGAAGACCGCCATCTCATACGCCTGCAGTGGCAACGCGCCCAGGGCTGGGGCATCAATCTCTGTAAATACGCTGAACCGACTGCCAGGGAGTTTCTGGAATGCGCGGGCGTTGAGATCCTGCAGCAGTGGGGCGATGGCGCGATTGGCGTCCGATACGTTGGCCATGGATACGTTTCGTAGTCGGGCCATGATCCAGCGTTCCACCACCTGGACAGCCGACTCTGCCTTAGCTTTGTCTTGGGGAGTGTGTGGGCGCGCGGGCAGAATAGAAACACCGTAGTGACGGGCAAAGTCCAGCACGCTGTCGGTGGCGCGTGGCTCGAATCGATCACATTGCGCAATCACCGCGCGCGGGTTGTCGGGAACAATCAGTTGCACGACGCCGCCTATGAAGTGCAGTGCACCGGTCATGCCTTCAATCCAGTCAGCGGTCTTCTCTGCAGCAGTGGCCAGCGCGTAGGTGTAGCCTGATGCGCCCAGAGCGGCCACAAAGACATGGGCACGGCTGCCATCGCTCAGACCCAGCGTGGGTCCGGCAAAGTCCACAAACAGTTTCTCGCCAGCTCGGTGGATCTGACGCATGGAGCGTTTGAGGGTTTTGGCCCAGCGTCGGTAGTGTTCGCAGTATTGTGAGTATTGGTAGGTACGTCCTTCAGGGTTGTCAGCTTGGTGCTCCTGCCATAGCAGCATCAGGGTCATGCCCTTGCGTTTGAGTTCGAGGTGGATGGCCGCGTAATCGGGTTGAACGTAGTGGCCATTGCCGCCATCTGCCAGTCGACCAGGTAGTAGTCGGGCTTGCAATTGGGCTTCTGTCATGGCCTGAATCTGGTTCCAGTCCAGCCCGGCGGCCTTGGACAGGCCAACGTATTTGGCGACGACGCCCTTGGATATTTTGAGGGCCATCGCCGTGCGTTCGAGTGAATGGCCGAGCTCGAACTTGTACCGTAGTGCTTCTTTGATCATGCGCGTATTCATTTGCTTGGGTGGCATCGGGGCTCCTGTAAAAGCCCGCGAGCCTAGCCCGTGTGGATGAGATTTGCGCTGTGCCTGACTGGCACCAAAACATCGGTCACGATCCCCGGAATCGTCGGTCACGATCGCGGAATCCCAAAATCACCCCTCTTCAGGGCATCGGTCACGATCAGCGGAATGACCGGTCACGATCCTCCAGAATACCCACAAAGGGATCATCCAGCATCGTGGCCACTTGGGAGCTGCTGTTGGATTTGTTGTTGGTTGCCTTGCTACCAGCGGTGTTCTGGCTGAGCAGTGTGATTTATCTTCAGTTGACTGCCAAATCACAAGCAACACCAAGCGGTCATCAAGGCCTCTTTGTCGGGGACATGTGCATCCGTAGGCGGCAGGGGATTTCAATATTTGCCTTGGCTGTGTTGTTCACTGCTGAGAGCGCCCATTTGGCTGGAATCGAAGTCGCACCCAAGTGGTTGATACCTGCTTGGCTGTTCTTCTCTTGGTTTTTATGCGCCGCTATACCCAAGGGCTTGAACGTGCGTCAACTCATAGCTCCGACTTTTGTCTCAATCTGCATCTACTGGATTGGGCTTTTTTTGTATGTCGGTCAAATAAATCCAACGTTTGATATATTTCGTGATGCGACGAATCCTCGCCATGCGATTGCAGATGACGTCACACAAGTGTTTCGTCGCAACTTCGGTCAACCATTGAAATTTGTCGCAGGTGATGACGCATTCGCATTCAGTGCGTCCTTTTATTCAAAGGATCATCCTGTGTCTGTGGCAGATCTGGACTTTGTTAGGACATCATGGGTTAACGAGTCGCAGGTTCGGCACGCCGGCGTCGTTGTCATATGTGAAATGTCCCATCCGGATTGTGTGAAGACAACCGTTGACCACCTTGGACCTGCTCAGACAACCACGGTTTGGCATGGATTGGATGAAGATGGAGATACCGTCTCCGTGACAGAGTTGTTCTATGCCCCCACTGAAAAGGGCGCTGGGAAAAGGTTCCAATAGACATGTCAACACCGTTGCCGATTTAACCATCTCTGCCAATTCAGACTGACCATGGGGCAACAGGTCGGTCACTCATCAAATCATGGAGTCTTCTCGCCCCAGTGGTATAACCGCCATCAACTGAAAGGAAATAACTTGGCATCATCATGTACTGGCGCTCTGGATATTGGTTTTGCATCATTAGATTACTTGCAGATTGGCATTTTGGGAGTCGTTCAGGGCATCACTGAACTGTTGCCCATTTCTTCCACGGCTCATATGCGCGTTATACCTGCCGTATTAGGCTGGCAGGATCCTGGCTCAGCGTTTTCTGCGGCCATGCAACTCGCCGCGCTGGCGGCGGTGCTGAGCTATTTTTGGCGAGATGTACGCCAAGTTTTGACGGGATCTACTGCCGCCTTGCGCAATCGCAACTTTTCAGATCGTTCATTTCTACTCGCCATCGGAATTCTGATAGCAACGATTCCAATAGGAATAGCAGGCTTGGCGTTGAGTTCATTGCTCAACGCATGTAATTCACCGTTAAGAGGATTGATGGTTATTGGCCTATCCTCGTTAGCTATGGCCTTGTTGATGGGTATCTCAGAAATCACATGCAGCCATCGTCGCAGCATTGGCGAAATGCGTCTGCGCGACGCGTTGATCGTTGGAATCTCACAAGTCGGCGCACTTATTCCTGGTGTTTCACGTTCCGGCTCAACATTGACGGGAGCATTATTTCTGAATTTCAAACGAGAAGACGCAGCCCAATTTTCATTTCTCATTGGTTTACCAGCCATCGCGTTGGCCGGCATAAAAGAGCTTTGGGTTCTTTACCACGCTCATATCGCGGCAGACGCCTGGATGCATCTGCTGTTTGGGCTATTGATCGCGAGTATTTCTGCATTTGCAGCCATTTGGGGATTAATGAAATATTTGGAGCGGTTTTCAACTTGGCCATTTGTTGCTTACCGTGCTGCTTTGGGTATTTTTCTAATAATTTCAGTCAATGCAGGTTGGTTAGTTTGACTCAGCGTCAGCAGAAATGTTGTCATTTTTAAGGCTTGGTACTTCCGTTTTCAACATGCTACAACCTTCAATCAGCTCTATCCAAGCAAAACCACTGATCACTCGCCTGCTGTTGGCACGCCCGAGGCTGCTCGCTTGCGTCATTATTGGCATTGCCACTGTATTTTCCTTGCCCGATTCGGTTGCACAGCAAACCATCACTCGTGCCATCATTGGATGGAATGTGGGGGCTTGTTTGTATTTGGTGCTAGCTGCCAGGATGATGTTCTGGTCAAGCCACGAACGCATGCGCACGCGTGCCCTGCAACATGATGAAGGTCGAATCTTGGTGTTGATCCTGGTCGTGAGCGCCGCGATCATGTGCGTTGGCGCTATCGTTGCCGAATTGGCTGTTGTCAAGGACCTCAAAGGCTCCCTGCGATATGCACATATTGCGCTGGCTGGATTGACCATAGTGTCATCGTGGGCCTTTACGCAAGTGATGTTTGCCTTGCACTACGCTCATGACTACTATGCAGCGGAGGTGCGTGGGGCGCACGGCGGGCTGGATTTCCCAGGTGGTCATGCACCCGATTACGGTGACTTTCTATATTTTGCCTGCGTTATCGGAACATCTGGTCAAACAGCCGATGTCAGTTTCTCCAGTCGACCAATGCGTCGCACTGGCTTGGTGCATTGTGTGTTGTCCTTCTTCTTCAACACCACCTTAATAGCATTGACCATCAATATCGCCTCAGGTTTGTTCTGAAATTTGAGGCTTTCGCGACAACCGAGGGGAAACCTGATAGCGCAAATCCTGCGAAAGTATGCGCAAGATTTCAATCACTCTTCTCAAAGAGTGATTTAGCTTTTAAATGTATGGATCAACTTCACGATTTAGTCAAGCTTCATAACGATGAAGATACCTCCCAACGTGAGGCTGCGATCAAGCGCAGCACTTGGGTCAGTATTGCAATCAACATAGGTTTGACAGTCTCACAAGTTGTCGTTGGGGTGCTTTCTGGCTCACAAGGGCTGATTGCCGATGGCATTCACTCCTTGTCAGATTTGCTTGCAGATTTCGTCGTGCTATTGGCTGTACATCACAGCAAAAAAGCACCTGATGACGACCACCACTATGGGCGCCATCGATATGAAAATCTGGCTTCCTTGGTTTTAGGTGCTTTGTTGGCGGCAGTAGGCATCGGCATGATTTGGTCTGCCGTTCATAAATTGCAGTCTCCAGCCAGCATACCCACAGTGCAAGTGGTGGCACTCTGGGTCGCGCTGGGGGCCCTGATCGCCAAGGAAACCCTGTTTAGATACATGCTAGCCATTGCGAAGCGAGTTCGCTCCAGCATGCTGATAGCCAATGCATGGCATGCACGTTCTGATGCTGCTTCCTCGTTGGTGGTTGCCATTGGTATTGGCGGCAATCTGATGGGTGTCGCCCTACTCGACCCCATTGCAGCACTGGTTGTCGGCATGATGGTGGTTCGCATGGGATGGTCGTTTATGTGGGAGGCTACACACGACCTGACTGATCGTGCAGCGACAAAGGAACAGATTTCAGGCATTGCAGCTGATATTTTGGCAACCCCTGGTGTTTTGGGGTATCACCAACTTAAGACGCGTAAAACCGGTGACATGATCTTGGCGGATGTTCATCTGGAAATTGATGCCACCCTGACCGTGGCGCAGGGTCATGCAATTGCACGTCAAGTCAAACAAACCGTGATGCAGCGGCATTCGGTTTTATACCTCATGACCCATGTTGACCCGGTTGACCAGACGTGAGTTATATCCAGTAGCCTCACGGGTTGGTAATTGGCACCACAACGCCGATCATTGGTCCAAATTCCATTCTGATCAATGGGCCTTCAACTGGATAGAGTTCCGAGATTGAACCGTCCAGATAAAGCCCATCCCGGCAACCGACTTCGTCTCTCAATGCAACTGAAAATTCATAAAAATTGATTGGATAGCGACTTTTTGCCAACACAATTTGCGAATCCGTCTTAATGCAGATGCCGTTCCTGACCACACGATTGTCGGAGCCCGACGCAAACAGGGGATTGATCTGATTGGCTTGAAACAGAATGGGACCTGACTGGGTCGCGAATTTGATTTGAGGCGCTATCTGCTCGAAACGACTTTGAACTTCATCCGTTGAGGCTATGGCAGCGCCATCCTGCGTTAGCCAAAATACGCCATTGGGTTGAAGATAAAAGTTGCCATAGCCATCCTTCCTGGTATTGATGCGTCGCAAAACCTGTCCGTTTTCAACATAAAGACCAAGCGGGCGCAAGTCTTTACCGAATATCCCGGCATTGCTGGCGCAAAACAACCTTTCTCCACGCTGATGCAGGCGGGCCGAAACATTTGCAATTGAACCAAAAAATGTCCCATCAGAATCACGCCAAAAAGTGCGCAGATGGTCCTTGGAAAGATCAATCTTGCACAGCTCGATGGTTTGCGATCCCGTTCCGGCAGTTGTCAATTCTGCCGCAGCTACAAGGCAAGCTGGCATGGAAATAGTTGCGACAATGCAGGCGCCAACAAACATTGATCTTGGCAGGCTTGGCAAGCGCTGGACTTGAAGTGGCAGATACGGGCAATTGAATTGACTGGTATTCACGGCTTTATGGGTATTGCATTAATCGATGCTGGTAAAGAGCCCCGACTGAGCAGGTGGTCTGGGCTGGTGTGCAACATAGTTAGACATCAATGTGCCAGTAACGGGTCAAGCTGAAACTGTGCACTCTATCGGTCTTTTCTTCAATGTTACCGATCACTTCTGTTGATACCAATTCTGTAAAGAATTCAGGAGTTAACACTGCGGTTGATATTGGGATTGCCGAAATCGGCGAGTTCTGGGATTTGTAGGCGTGGTTGCATCGGTAGGTCATGAATGTGCGCAGCAAGACCTTCACGTACATAGGGTAGAGATCAAGGAATATAGGAGTTGGAATTGAGATTTAAGATTCGATACGGACTGTTTATTGCGGCGGTTTTTGGTTCCCTTGTCCTGTGGGCCACTGACAAAATAACCTGGGAGGGCGAGCGAACTGTTTATACGGTGCAATGCCAGCAAGGAAACTGGCAAGTTGACCGCTGCACCGGTGAATTGGCTGCTGGTCCCCGTTTTCGATATCGGGTGCTTTCGCCTCATAAGGAAGTCGTTTTTTGGATCGTCGGTTCTTCTGAACCATCCGGCAAATTGACCGACTGCGAGATTCAAGATGGGCGTCATTGGAAGTGCCCTGAAAAAGCAGATTCTCAAAAATCACTCACACTTGAAATGGCGCATGGTTTTCCAATCCATCGGCCCCTCGATCAGTCACCGCAG
>CAIOAQ010000355.1 GCA_903856025.1 uncultured beta proteobacterium | reverse complement strand
GTTCTGGTGTCCGCAGGGTCAATTGACTCTTTAAAGAAGGCTTACCCAAACTACTTTTTGGACACTCACGAGTTTCTTGCGCACCTTGAAAAAATTCACAAAGCGGCACAAACTGCACTTCAATAATTGGCTTAAAACGTCGGACGGATTTGATCTTGCAGCAGGCTTTGCAAAGTCGGAAGGAGTGCCTGAGACCGTAATCTTGGCTCCTAATAGCCAAAGGTTACGCGTTAGCCACATGAAAAAGCCCCTAACCATGGCAGCTAGGGGCCTTTGCATTTGGTGCCGGAGAGATGAATCGAACACCCGACCTTCTCATTACGAATGAGCTGCTCTACCGACTGAGCTACACCGGCTTCGGAATGCGGTAATTATAGCGGCGCGCTCAGGCCTCACCGTGGTAGCGGGTCGCGCGGTCTACCTCGTTTTTGGAGCCCATGAACACGGCCACTCGTTCATGCAGCTTGGCCGGGGTAATGTCCAGAATGCGTTGTTTTCCGTCGGTTGCCACACCACCGGCCTGTTCCATTAACCAACTCATCGGGTTGGCTTCGTACATCAGACGCAATTTGCCCGGTTTGTCGGGTTCGCGCTTGTCCCAGGGGTACATAAAGACACCGCCGCGCGTCAGGATACGGTGCACATCGGCCACCATGGAGCCAACCCAGCGCATGTTGAAGTCCTTTTTACGTGGGCCATCTTCGCCCTGTTGGCATTCGCTGATGTAGCGCTGAACCGGTTCGGCCCAGTGCCTTTGGTTGCTCATGTTGATGGCAAATTCCTTGGTGTCTTCGGGTACACGCAGGTTTTCTTCGGTCAGGACAAACGAGCCTTGTTCGCGGTCCAGCGTGAACACGGTGACGCCATCACCCACCGTCAGCACCAGGGTGGTTTGCGGTCCGTAGACACAGTAGCCCGCCGCGACTTGACTGGAGCCAGGTTGCAAAAAGTCTTGTTCTGAAACGCCGCTGCCTTCGGGTTTGTGCAAGACGCTGAAGATGGTGCCGATGCTCACGTTCACGTCGATGTTGCTGGAGCCGTCCAAAGGATCAAACAGCAACAGGTATTCACCTTGCGGGTAGCGGTTGGGCACCACGTAGATGCCTTCCATTTCCTCGCTGGCCATGGCGGCCAGGTGGCCACCCCATTCGTTGGCTTCGATCAGCACTTCGTTGGCGATGATGTCGAGCTTTTTCTGCATTTCGCCCTGCACGTTTTCGCTGCCCGCGCTGCCCATCACATCGCCCAACGCACCTTTGTTCACGGCTTGGCTGATGCGCTTGCAGGCCCGCGCCACGACTTCCAGCAGCAGGCGCAGTTGCGAGGGAATGTGACCTTCCAGCCGCTGTTGTTCGACCAGATAGCGTGTCAGTGAGATGCGTTTGGGCATGTGATTTCCAATAACGAAGGAGGGTCTTTTACTCTGCCAGCGCGCGGCTGACAACTTCTCGCACGTCGTTGCTCAGCTCTGCTTTGGCGGCGACGCGCATGAGGGCTTCACGTGCGGCGTTGCGATAAGGTTCCGCCAATTTCTTCCAGCGGTCAAGCGCGCGGGCCAAGCGGGCCGCCACTTGGGGGTTGATGGCATCCAACTCCAGCACCTGCTCGCTCCAGAACACATAGCCTGCGGCGTCGGTGCGGTGGAAGGCGCCGGGGTTGGCACTGCAAAAACTGAAGATCACGCTGCGTGCGCGGTTGGGGTTCTTCAGGTTGAAGTCTGGATGTTTCATCAGCGCACGTACCGCAGGCAACACCTGGCCACCCCGGTCGCAGCACCCCGCTTGCATGGCAAACCATTTGTCCAGCACCAATTCCTCGTTTTTGAACAGGCTGTGAAAACGTGCCAAGGCTGGGGCCGCCAACTCGTGACCGCTTTGTACAAGCGCACTCAGGGCGCTGGCACGATCGGTCATGTTGTCGGCATCTTTGAAGCGCTGGTAAGCCTTGCCGGGCCAGACCACGTCATCAGTGTTGCGCGCAGCCAGGCACAGCATGGACAGTGCCAATCCCGCCAAGGCGCGACGGCCGCTGGACAGGGTGTCGGGGCGGTAGCCACCGTTTTGATGGTGCGCCTCAAATGCCCACGCCCAGTCGGCGGACAGCTCGTTGGCAAGCTGCGCGCGCATGGCCTCGCGCACCGCGTGGATGCGTTGTGGATCGACGATGTCCAACTGGTCTGCGATGTAGGTTTCAGACGGCAGTGTCAACACCAGTTCCTTGAAAGCGGCATCCAGATCGGTGCGTCTCAGGATCGAGCGTATGGCCGATACATATGCATCATTCAGGGCTCTAGCCTCCGTATTTTCTGCGCAATCTGTTATTGATTTGATAGCACTTCGCACCGCCAGACGCTGGCTGGCTTCCCAGCAGTTGAAGGGGTCTTGGTCATGCGCCAACAGGGTCAGGAGTTGTTCGTCGGTGTAGTCAAAGTTGACGATCACCGGGGCGCTAAAAGCCCGCAGGATCGAGGGCACCGGCTCTTCGGTCACGTTCACAAAGGTGATGGATTCGCTGGCCTGCGTCATGACAAACAGATGGCTGTCGCTGGCAACCGCGGTGCTGTCTTGCAGTTGCAAGGGGAGGGCTGTGCCGCTGGTGGCACCGACCAAGCCCAGGTTCACCGGAATGACAAACGGTTTCTTCTGGTCTTGCCCTGGCGTTGCCGGGCAGCTTTGGGCAAAGTGCAGCGTGAAGGTTTGAGCCGCAGCGTCATAGCTGGTGGTGGCTTCCAGGCGCGGGGTGCCGGCTTGGCTGTACCAATGCTTGAACTGAGGCAACAGTTTGGACAGAGCGGAATCCGGGTTGGCATCGGCTACTGCTTGCGCAAAGTCATCACAGGTGACCGCTTGCCCATCGTGACGGGCGAAATACAGGGTGACGCCTTTTTCGAAACCACTGCGACCCACCAGGGTCTGCATCATGCGGACCACTTCAGCACCTTTTTCGTAGATGGTGACGGTGTAGAAGTTGTTGATCTCGATGTAGCTGTCCGGGCGCACCGGGTGGGCCATGGGGCCGGCATCTTCAGGGAACTGGGCGGTACGCAGCACGCGCACGTCTTCAATGCGCTTGACGGCACGGGCGGACGCGTCAGCGCACAGGTCCATGCTGAATTCCTGGTCACGGAACACCGTCAAACCTTCTTTGAGACTCAACTGGAACCAGTCGCGGCAGGTGATGCGGTTGCCGGTCCAGTTGTGAAAGTATTCGTGCCCGACCACGCTTTCGATATTGGAGAAATCTGCATCGGTGGCGGTCGCCTGATTGGCCAACACGTATTTGGTGTTGAAGATGTTCAGGCCCTTGTTTTCCATGGCGCCCATGTTGAAGTCACTGGTGGCCACAATCATGAAGCGTTCCAGGTCCAGCGGCAGGCCAAAGCGGGCTTCGTCCCAGATCACCGAGTTGATGAGGGATGTCATTGCGTGCTCGGTCTTGTCCATGTCGCCAGGGCGCACATACACCTGCAGCAAATGCTCGCGACCATTGCGTGCCTTGATGCGCTGCTCACGGGCCACCAGCTTGCCTGCGACCAGTGCAAACAAATAGCAGGGCTTCTTGAAAGGGTCGACCCAGGTGGCAAAGTGGCGACCATCTTCTAGCGTGCCGCTGTCAGTCAGGTTGCCGTTGGACAGCAGTACCGGGTACTTCGCCTTGTCAGCGCGCAGCGTGACCGTGAAATTGGCCATCACATCCGGGCGATCCAGGTAGTAGGTGATGCGCCTGAAACCTTCGGCCTCACACTGCGTAAAGAACGAATCGTTGCTGACATACAGGCCCGACAACGAGGTGTTCTTAATCGGTGCACAGGTGGTGAAAATTTCGAGGTCGAAGCTGCCCTCTGGTGGCAGGCTCTCCAGCACCAACTGGTTGCCCTCCATCTTGAACGAGGTGCCTGCGCCGTTGACCAGCACCCGCGCCAGGTTGAGTTCGTTGCCGTCCAGGCGTAGCGCTTGTGCGGGCACATCCGGATTGCGACGCAGCGTCATTTTGTTGAGGACGCGGGTCTTGGCCGGGTCCAGGTCAAAGCTCAGGTGTACCGTGTCAATCCAGTAGGCGGGCGCGGTGTAATCGGCACGGCGCACCACGATGGCGGGGCCGTTCGAGTCAAGAAGTTGCAACATGCAAGGTCTCCAAAAATTGTGAGGACATGAGTTCGTTGTAATCGCGCGCTGTGGCGATCACATGGGGTCCAGCCAGTTGGGCTGGTGTGTGGGTGGTGCAGATGGCCACCGCCTGCATGCCGGCCCGGCGGCGCTCAAGGCCACGTTGATCGGCGATTGCGTGCTCATACGCCTTGCTTCAAAGACGCTTCGATGAACTGATCCAGATCGCCGTCGAGCACCTTTTGTGTGGCCGACGTCTCGTAGTTGGTACGCAAATCCTTGATGCGACTGTTGTCCAGCACATAACTGCGAATCTGGTGGCCCCAGCCCACATCGGTCTTGCCGTCTTCGAGTTTTTGCTGCTCTTCTTGTTGCTTGCGCAACTCGTGGTCATACAGTCGGCTGCGCAGGCGTTTCCAGGCCACATCGCGGTTGCTGTGCTGGCTGCGGCCGTCTTGACACTGCACCACGATGCCGGTGGGGATGTGCGTCATGCGCACCGCAGAGTCGGTCTTGTTGATGTGCTGACCACCTGCACCGCTGGCGCGGAAGGTGTCCACACGCACGTCGGCCGGGTTGATGTTGATCTCGATGGTGTCGTCAATCTCAGGGTAGACGAACACGCTGGCAAAACTGGTGTGGCGGCCACCTGACGAGTCAAACGGGCTCTTGCGCACCAGGCGGTGCACGCCGGTTTCGGTGCGCAAAAGGCCAAAGGCGTATTCGCCTTCCACCTTGAACGACGCGCCCTTGATGCCTGCGGTGTCGCCGGGGGTTTCGTCTTCAATTTCGGTTTTGAAGCCCTTGCGCTCGCAGTAACGCAGGTATTGGCGCAACAACATGCTGGCCCAGTCGCAGGCTTCGGGGC
>CAIOAQ010000354.1 GCA_903856025.1 uncultured beta proteobacterium | reverse complement strand
TTTGTGGAGCTTGGCCATGAGATCGCCTGCCACGGCTGGCGCTGGATTCACTACCAGCATCTGGATGAATCGGTGGAGCGCGAACACATGCGCATCGGAATGGACATCATCCAGCGCATGACCGGCAGCCGGGCGTTGGGCTGGTACACCGGGCGCGACAGCCCCAACACCCGACGCTTGGTCGCCGACTACGGTGGTTTTGAATATGACAGCGATTACTACGGCGACGACCTGCCGTTCTGGATGAAGGTAAAAAAGACCGACGGCAGCGTGGTGCCGCAGCTGATCGTGCCCTACACACTGGACTGCAACGACATGCGTTTTGCGCTGCCGCAGGGCTATTCACACGCCGACCCGTTTTTTCAGTACCTCAAGGACACCTTTGACACCTTGTACACCGAGGGTGACCCGAATGGCCTGAACCAACCCGCCATGATGAGCATTGGCATGCATTGCCGACTGCTGGGTCGTCCCGGGCGCATCACCGCACTTCAGCGCTTTTTGGACCATGTTCAGAGCCACGACAAGGTCTGGATATGCCGCCGTGTGGACATTGCACGCCACTGGAAAACCGTCCACCCCTTCAGTGAATAATGCGGTGATGGCAACACCTGCACTGACCCTGGATCAACTCAACACCGCCCCGTTGGAGACGGCGTGTACGCTGCTTGAAGGCGTGTACGAGCATTCACCCTGGATTGCCCAACAGGCAATGCAACAGCGGCCATTTTTGTCGCTGGCACAGCTCAAGCAAGCACTTTGCCAGGTGGTCACCCAAGCCGACAAGGGTGCGCAGATCGCACTGTTGCGTGCCCACCCCGAGCTGGCAGGCAAAACCATGGTGGACAAAAGCCTGACCGCCGAATCCACCCACGAGCAAGCCAAAGCGGGCCTGACGCAATGCACGGCGGCCGAGTTTGAAACCATCCAGCAGCTCAACCGCGACTACAACGCCAAATTTGGCTTTCCATTTATCCTGGCGGTGCGCGGACCACGTGGCACGGGTCTGAGCAAGGCCGACATCATCGCCACCTTCGAGCGCCGCCTGCACCACCACCCCGATTTTGAATTGCAGGAAGGCCTGCGCAATGTGCACCGCATTGCCGAAATTCGCCTCAATGACAAGTTTGGCGAGTCGGTCGAACGCGGCAACGCCGTGTGGGACTGGCACGAAGCGCTGGCCCAGTACAGCGATCCGGGCTACGCCGAACAACACCAGCTCACCGTCACTTACCTGACCGACGCACACCGTGCCTGCGCACAACACCTCAGCAGGGCCATGCGCGATGCCGGATGCGACGACGTGCACATGGACGCGGTCGGCAACGTGGTGGGCCGCTACAAGGGCACGGGCGCGGCGCACCAAACCTTGATGACCGGCAGCCACTACGACACCGTGCGCAATGGCGGCAAGTACGACGGTCGTTTGGGGATTTTTGTGCCGCTGGCGTGTGTTCAGAAACTGCACAGCGCGGGTCAGCGCCTGCCCTTTGATCTGGAAATCATCGCCTTTGCCGAAGAAGAAGGCCAGCGCTACAAGGCCACCTTTTTGGGTTCCAGTGCCCTCACCGGCGACTTTCAACCCGAGTGGCTGGACCAGGTCGATGCCGACGGCATCCGCATGCGCGATGCCATGCACCACGCCGGACTGTGTGTGGAAGACATCCCCCAGCTCAAGCGCCATGCCGCCGACTACCTGGGCTTTGTGGAAGTGCATATCGAGCAAGGCCCGGTGCTGAATGAACTGAACCTGCCTTTGGGCATCGTCACCTCCATCAACGCCAGCGTGCGCTACAGCGGCGAGATGCTGGGCATGGCCAGCCATGCGGGCACCACGCCCATGAACCGTCGGCGGGATGCAGCTACAGGTGTGGCCGAGCTGATGCTCTATGTGGAAAGCAGCGCCACTGCTGATGGTGATTCAGTGGGCACCATGGGCATCTTGAACGTACCCAATGGCTCGGTCAATGTGGTGCCGGGACGTTGCCAGTTTTCGCTCGACTTGCGCGCACCAGACAATGCACAACGCGACGCGCTGGCGATGGATGTCATCACCGAAGCACAAGCGATTGCCCAGGAGCGCAGCCTGCAGTGCAACCTGACCGAAGTGATGCGTGCCAGTGCAGCCCCAAGCGATCCCAAATTGCAACAACGTTGGGAATCTGCGGTGGCCGCGTTGGGTTTGCCCGTGCACCGCATGCCCAGCGGCGCTGGCCATGATGCGATGAAGCTGCACACTGTTCTGCCGCAGGCCATGTTGTTTGTGCGCGGCGAAAACGCCGGCATCAGCCACAACCCGCTGGAGTCCACCACCAGCGACGACATGCAACTGGCGGTACAGGCGTTTGACCAGCTACTCAGCGCACTGGCGCTAGAGTTAGCCCAAGGCCTGAACGCATCAACCTTGTAAATGACAGGAAATTTCATGAACCCCTACCAACAACTCGATGCCTGGATCGACGCGCACTTTGACGAGCAGGTGAAGTTCCTGCAGCAACTGATTCAGGTGCCCACCGACACACCGCCAGGCAACAATGCGCCGCACGCCGAACGCGCCGCTGATTTGCTGGATGCCATGGGCCTGACCACCGAGCGCCACGCCGTGCCTGCCGAGTTGGTCAAAGCGGCGGGCTTGCAATCCATCACCAACCTGATCGTGCGCCGCCACTACGGTGCGGGCCGCACCATTGCACTCAATGCACACGGCGATGTGGTGCCACCCGGTGACGGTTGGGTGCACGCCCCTTATGGCGGCGAGATCGACCAAGGAAAAATCTATGGCCGCGCCTCCGCAGTGAGCAAGTGCGATTTTTCAACCTACGCATTTGCCGTGCGCGCCCTCGAATCGTTGGGCACGCCACTCCAAGGTGGCGTGGAGCTGCTGTTCACCTACGACGAAGAATTTGGCGGCGAAGTCGGCCCAGGCTGGCTGTTGAAAAACAAGCTCACCCAACCCGATCTGATGATCGCTGCGGGCTTCAGCTACCAGGTGGTGACTGCCCACAACGGCTGCCTGCAAATGGAAGTGACCGTGCACGGCAAGATGGCGCACGCTGCCATACCCGAGAGCGGCATTGACGCACTGCAAGGTGCCAACAGAATCCTGAGCGCGCTGTACGCACAAAACACGCTTTACAAACAAGTGACATCGCAGGTCGAAGGCATCAACCACCCGTACCTGAACATTGGGCTGATTGAAGGCGGCACCAACACCAATGTGGTTCCCGGGCGCGTGACCTTCAAGCTCGACCGGCGCATGATTCCCGAAGAAAATCCCGCAGAAGTTGAAGCCAGCATCCGCCAGGTGATCGCCGAAGCTGCCGCAAAAACACCCAGCATTGCCGTGGAGGTGAAGCGCATGCTGCTGGCGCATGCCTTGAAGCCGCTACCGGGTAACAAACCGTTGGTTGAAGCGCTTCAGAAGCATGCAAGCGACATTTTTGGCGAACCCATCCCTGCCATGGGCACGCCGCTGTACACCGATGTACGCCTTTTCTGCGAGGCCGGTATTCCGGGCGTGGTCTACGGTGCAGGCCCACGCACCGTGCTGGAATCCAACGCCAAGCGTGCCGACGAGCACCTGGATTTGCAAGACCTGCGATGCGCCACCAAGGTGATTGCCCGCAGCCTGCTGGATTTGCTCAGCTGAGTCCCTTTCTCAGAAAGGCACCTCCCGTCCGCCACGGGACGAGGGGCGATTCAAGCAAACAGTTTGTACTTGGCAGCCAGCTTTTGCACAT
>CAIOAQ010000353.1 GCA_903856025.1 uncultured beta proteobacterium | reverse complement strand
CTGCGCCGAAATACTCAACGCCCGGGCGATGGAAACCATCTGCTGCACCGCCACCGAATAGCTGTTGAGTGGCTGGGTGACATCGATGATGAGGTTCAACCGCTCCAGCATAGTGGCGGCTTCACGGTTCATGCGTGCCCAGTCAATGCCCCATGCGCCACCTGCACCACGACGCGGGTAGCGTCCGGCAAAAATATTCTCTGCCACCGACAGGTTGGGGCACAAATTAACTTCTTGGTACACCGTGCTGATGCCCAGGTGCTGCGCCTCCAGTGGAGACTTGGCGTGGATGGATTTCCCGCCTAAACGCATTTCACCCTGATCCGCCTGGTACACGCCCGTCAGCACCTTGATCAAGGTCGATTTTCCCGCGCCGTTTTGCCCCATCAACGCATGAACCTCGCCACCAAACAGCCGCAGCCCCACCCTGTTCAAGGCCTGCACGCCTGCAAAATGCTTGGACACATCGCTAAGTTCCAGCACCGGAGCTACCGGCCCTTCACCCGCATGATTGTTATGAATTGTCATGACCCCACCACATAAAAAAAGGGCAAACCGCAATGCGGTTTGCCCTACTACACAAACCCGTTATCGATGACCTCTAGGATCCATCAATACTTGCGATTTGGGAACTCTTTGGCTGCAGTTTCCATCGGGTACACACCATCTTTGCCTTGGATGTCCTTGGGCACAGACTTGCCTGCAACGATGTCTTTGGCTGTAGACATGACCAATGGGCCCAGCAGCGGGCTGCACTCCACAGACACGTTCAACTTACCAGCGATCATGGCTTCAAACGCGCCCTTCACACCATCGACGGAAATGACCAAGATGTCTTTGGCTGGTTTCAAGCCGGCTTCTTCGATGGCCTGGATCGCGCCAATGCCCATGTCATCGTTGTGTGCGTAGAGCACATTGATCTTCTTGCCTTCAGCTTTCAGGAAAGCTTCCATGACTTCCTTGCCCTTGGCACGGGTGAAGTCACCAGTTTGAGAACGGATGATCTTGATGCGTGGTTCAGCTTTGATGGCTTCTTCAAAACCCTTCTTGCGGTCGATGGCAGGTGCAGAGCCGACGGTGCCTTGCAGTTCCACCACATTGATGTCGCCCTTCATGCTCTTGGCTTTTTCCACCAACCAGCGCCCGGCCATGCGACCTTCTTCCACGAAGTCAAAACCGATGTGCGTGGCGTACAAAGAGGTGTCTTTGGAGTCCACCGAGCGGTCCACCAAGATCAGAGGAATCTTGGCATCCTTGATTTCTTTAAGGACCGTATCCCAGCCGGATTCAACCACTGGCGTCAGCGCGATCACGTCGACCTTTTGCGCGATGAAGGAGCGCAGTGCCTTGATCTGGTTTTCCTGCTTTTGCTGAGCGTCAGAGAACTTCAAATCAATACCGGCAGCAGCAGCCGCGGTCTTCATGGAGTTGGTGTTGGCGGTGCGCCATTCGCTCTCAGCACCAATCTGGCTAAAGCCCAACACGATTTTCTTTTGCGCAAAAGCGCTCAGAGGCATGGCAAATGCAAAAGATGCGGCCAGCAGCGCGGTAATCAGGGTACGTTTGTTATTTTTCATCATCGGTTCTCCTCGTATATAAAGTAGTGACAGGAAATGATCCTTGGGAAACCGCCTTCATCCGGTTACTCAAACTGTCCCCACGCCTGGAACTGCCGGGCAGGCCACAGCACCGTGGAGAAGTGTGGGGATCATAGGTATCAAGCCCATATCAATCCAATAGAGATTTCGAGAATAATGATACGAAAACACGAATCAAGGAATACCCTAGGTCAGCAGCATTCCTTCAATGCTGAACGAACCTGAGCGGGGTCCATACCCAGCGACGCGGCAAACTCCTCAACCGTTTTTCCACTGCCTTCAAACGCTTTAACAAGTGCCGCCCGGCGGGCGCGTTGCTGCTCCACCTCCGCCATGGCTTCATCGAGCAGCGTCGCTATGACTTCATCAAGCACGGGCAGGCGAGACAAATATTCTTGCCTCGACAAACCTGATGCCGCGTAAGCTGTCACCAACTGGGCGCGCAGTTTGGGCTTCAAATCCTCCTTGGCGCGCGCCTGGCGACGTTGAAACAACTCGACTATCGACAGAAAAACATGATCCGGAGCCACGTCTTCCCCCGGTTGTCCCTCCAGATCATGGCGTTTAAGGCCCGCCGCGATACTTTGCAAATAGCGCGTGGAACGGGTGTGCACGCCCAATGCGGTTTTGAGCTCTTCGCGTTTAAACACCGTCGGGTGTGCAGCCATCAACTCCTGAAAAATGCCCAGTTTGAGAGGAACAAAACGTGCGCCAAACAGCTGTGGGTAAAGCTCGAACAGTTTTTCAAGCACCGGTTGCGCCGCCTCGAAGCGATTTTTTCCCTTGACCTTTGCGCCAGGTTGCGCAGTTTCAGGCAGTGCCTCAGGTGTTTCTATGGTTACGTCATTCATGTGAAGCTTGTCTGTTGAAAGAACCCGCGATTGTCAACCATACGGGCACATCACTGGCATACTCATGCCGATGAACCAGTTCCAAGCCCAAGGATCCCAAAGCCAGAGCCAAAACGCGCCTGCACGGACCGTCCAATCTTTGGTTGCTGATTGCCACGCCACATCCGGTCACTTTGATGAGGCAATCGGGTCATTATCAAATTCAGGAGCATTAGACTCAGGTTTTACGGGGGATTGGGCCGATTTTTTCACAAACATTTCAGGCGAATCGGTGTCTGAAATGGACCAGCGCTCGGCCAGCCTGGCGCGTCAGGTGCGCGACAACGGCATCACCTACAACGTCTACGCTGACGAAAATGGCCCTCAGCGCCCTTGGTCGCTGGATCTGTTTCCCCTGCTGGTCGATGCCCCAAGCTGGCAACGCATTGAAGCCGGCGTGCTGCAGCGCATGCGTTTGCTGGAACATGTCCTGAGCGACGTGTATGGACCGCAAACCCTGTTGCACAAGGGTTTTTTGCCGCCCGCTCTGGTGCACGGACACCCCGGCTACTTGCGCGCCATGCATGGCGTCATGCCGGTGGGCGGTCGTTACCTGCACATTGCCGCTTTTGACTTGGCACGTGGACCAGACGGTCACTGGTGGGTGGAGGCCCAGCGCTGCCAGGCCCCTTCCGGTTTGGGTTATTTGCTGGAAAACCGCTTGGCCATCTCGGCACAGTTTCCGCAGGCGTTTCAGCGTCTGCGCGTGCAACGGCTGGCAGGAACCTACCGTGCCTTGATGGACAGCCTGCGCCGTATGAGCCCCCAGGGGCAAAACGCCCATCTGGCCTTGTTGACCCCTGGCCCCTACAACGAAACCTATTTTGAGCATGCCTACCTGGCGCGTTATCTCGGGCTGACGCTGGTAGAAGGTGGCGACCTGCTGGTGCGCGATGAGCACTTGTTTCTGAAGACGCTCAAGGGCTTGGTGCCGGTGCACGGTTTGCTCAAACGTGTGGACGACGAATACCTGGACCCACTGGAATTGCGGGCCGACTCGACCCTGGGTGTGCCTGGGCTGATTCAGGCCATTCGCGCGGGCAACGTGCTGGTGGCCAATGCGCCAGGCACGGCATTTCTGGAGTCACCCGCTCTGCTGGGTTTCCTGCCTGCGCTCTCACGAGCGCTGTTCGGCGAAGAGTTGAGCCTGCCTGCGCTGCCTACCTGGTGGTGCGGCGAACGTGGTGCGATGCAGGAAGCCCTGCCCAATCTCAAAAACTGCGCCATCAAACCCACCTACCCAGGTTCCACTTGCCACCGCAGTTTTGATGCCGTGCTGGGTGTCCATCAGGACCAACGGGCGCTGGATGAATGGGCCGGACGCATCATGCGCCAGCCGGACGAGTACACGGTGCAGCACTACACCCCGTTGTCGCAAATGCCCACCTGGCAAAGTGCGCCCGAGACCGCGACACAGGGTGCGGCCGTGCCGCCAGCTGGCAGCCAGTTGTTGGCGCGCTCCGTCATGCTGCGCGTGTTTGCCGTGTCGGATGGTGCACAGGGCTGGCGCGTGTTGCCCGGCGGCTTGGCGCGTGTGGCCAGTCGGGGGCAAGAAATCACTTCCATGCAGCGCGGTGGCAGCAGTGCGGACGTGTGGGCCATGACGCAGGGCGAAGTGGACCCCACCACACTGCTGGCACCGCACCTGACACCCGAGAGCCTGATGCAACGCAAGCGCATGGTGACCAGCCGTGCGGCAGAAAACCTGTTCTGGCTGGGTCGCTACACCGAGCGCACCGAAAACTCCATTCGCCTGGCCCGCATGACGCTGGAATGCCTGCACGGCGAGGAAGAATCCAACACACCACTGCTCGTCTGGTTGGGTCAGATGGCGCTTGCCAACACCCTGGTGCTTCCGGGTGTACCCACCCCGGCACAAGCCACACGTGTGTTCGAGCGCTCACTCATTGACAGCCTGGGCAGTACCTCGGGTGCCACCAGCGTGGGCTACTACTTGCGGGCGTTGAAACTGGCCGCTTCCACCGTGCGTGAACGACTGTCACAAGAACACTGGCGCATCATCACCCGTGCCGAAGAAGACCTTTTCACACGCTGCACGGCTGCGCGCCAAAAGTCCGATTTTTCTTTTCAGCAAGCCTTACAGATCCTCAAAGACACCAGCGACCACATGGCCGCCATCACCGGTGCGCAAACCGACCGCATGACCCGTGACGATGGCTGGCGGCTGCTGAGCATTGGACGGCATATTGAACGCCTGGGCTTTTTGTCCAGCGCGCTGAGCCGCGCACTGGCCTGCGGCAGCCTGAACACCGACGGCGGATTTGATGCCATGCTGGAGTTGTTTGACAGCGCCATCACCTTTCATGCACAGTTCCAGCAAAGCCACGACATGGCCGCGCTGATTGACCTGCTTGTCCTGGACCGCGACAACCCCCGATCGGTCGCCTGGGTCGCGCACACCCTACGTGGACGTTTGGCCAAACTGGCGGGCAGTGAACCCCATCTGATGAGTGAGCTGACGCTGAAAGTGCCCAACCCCAATGTCTGGGGGTTGGCACAATTATGCGATCTGCAAACGGATCTGGCCACGCCGGTTGCTGAACCAGCAGACACCCCTGGCACATCCGCAACGGAACCTTACCATTTGCTCAGCATCGTGCTGCAGCAATGCACTCAGGCCTCCTTCAACGTGTCTGACGACATCAGCGCCACTTATTTCACCCACAGCGGTTTGTTCAACCGCAGCCTGGGGGCCACATGAAGTTACGCATCACCCACGAGACGCAGTACGACTACCTGCCAGCGGTTGAAACCGCCCAGCACATGGCCTATTTCAAACCGCTGCAAAGCACCGGCCAGCAGCTGCTCAACCATCAACTGGTGGTGACCCCCAGCGCCGGGTCGATGAATGAAACCATGGATGTGTATGGCAACACCCGCCATTATTTCTCCCTGCAAACACCCCATCGCCTGCTGCAGGTCACCAGTACCAGCGAGGTCAGCACCCAGGCCAGCAGCCTGCCCGAAAGCACGGTGGCATGGGAAGGCGTGCGTGACCATCTGCGCTACCAGGCTGGGGAACCGTTTGAGGCCGCCAGTGAATTTGTGTTTGCGTCGCCTATGGTGCCGCGACAAAACGAATTTGCCGACTATGCCCGCCCCAGTTTCACGCCAGGACGCAGTTTGCAAGCCAGCGCACTTGATTTGATGCACCGCATGTTTGCAGACTTCACCTACGAAAGCCAAAGCACGGAAGTCAACACACCCGCGCTGCTGGCCCTGACCCAGCGCAAAGGGGTGTGCCAGGACTTCGCCCACATCCTGATCGCCTGCCTGCGTTCCATGGGCCTTGCGGCGCGCTACGTCAGCGGCTATTTGCTGACCGTATCTGCCCCAGGCACGGTCAAGCTCACCGGTAGCGATGCCTCGCACGCATGGGCCTCGGTCTACCTGCCCGACCTGCCTCCCACGCAACGCTGGCTGGACCTGGACCCCACCAATGACCGCGCCGGTTGGCCTTCGCCGGGTGAAGATTACGTGACGCTGGCGGTGGGCAGGGATTTCTCGGATGTCTCACCCCTTCGAGGCGTGATTCATGGCGGTGCCAGTCACACCTTGAAAGTAGGTGTCACCGTCGAACCCGTTGTAGAGGCAGAGAGACCGTTTTCTTCGCAAAGTCAAACTTCAGGTCAAATGCGCCTTCAAAGCTTTTTCAAATCGTAAAATCAAGATGCATTTTGTTATCAAATTGATAGCTCTTTACGCTTTATTTACGGGGGCTACAGCCCCATTTTTCATATAACTTTCATTCAAGGACAAACCCATGAGCATTTACGCCAAACTCACCCAACTCGGTATCACCCTGCCCCCGGTAGCTGCACCTGCTGCTGCGTATGTACCGTTTGTGCAAACCGGCAACCTGGTGTTTTTAAGCGGCCACATTGCCAAGAAAGACGGCAAAGTCTGGGCTGGCCAGTTGGGCAAGAACATCAGCACGGAAGAAGGTAAAGCCGCCGCACGGGCCATCGCCATTGACCTGATGGGCACCTTGCACGCAGCTGTGGGTGACCTCAACCGGGTTAAACGCATTGTCAAGCTGATGTCGCTGGTCAACTCCACCGGCGACTTCACCGAGCAACACCTGGTGACCAACGGTGCCAGCGAACTGATTGGCGAGGTGTTTGGCGCGGAAAAAGGTGCGCACGCCCGCAGCGCGTTTGGCGTGGCGCAAATTCCTTTGGGTGCGTGCGTCGAAATCGAGCTGATTGCCGAAATCGGCTAAAAGGTTTCCCAGTCAGCGTCAGCTGCGGGTGCCGCAGCGGCCTTGGCTGGAGCAGGCTTCGGGGCAGCGGGTTTAGCCAGTGCCGGACGGGGGGCTGCCACTTTCGGTGCGGCCGCCTTCACGGACGTGCCCAGCTGTTTGGCCGCAGGCCGAGATGCCAGCGCCGGTTTGGCAGGCGATCTTGCCAAGGCAGCGGGTTGACGATGCGCAAGCTGCTTGGGCCTTGGCGTGATGTCCCGTTGGGGGTGTTGCGGCAAGCTCAGGTTGGATCCATTGGTCTTAAACGCCGCCACAGCCCGCGCCAGCTGATCGGCCTGGTCACGCAGGCTCTCGGCTGCGGCGGCACTTTGTTCAACCAACGCCGCATTTTGCTGCGTCATTTGATCCAGATTGCCAATGGCACCGTTGATTTCAGAAATGCCTGCGCTTTGCTCACCCGAAGCTGCGGTGATTTCACCAATCACGTCAACCACTTTGCGCACCGACTGCACGATGTCGTTCATGGTGGCACCGGCATCCGACACCAGTTGGGTACCCGATGCGACTTTATCCACCGACGCATTGATCAGCATCTTGATTTCTTTGGCTGCCTCGGCACTTCGACCCGCCAAGCTTCGCACCTCACTGGCCACCACCGCAAAGCCGCGCCCCTGTTCACCAGCGCGTGCCGCTTCCACGGCGGCGTTGAGGGCCAAAATATTCGTTTGAAAAGCAATGCCGTCGATCACGCTGATGATGTCGGCAATCTTGCGGCTGCTGACATTGATGTCTTCCATGGTACTCACCACCTGACGCACTACCTCGCCACCGCGCTCGGCTACAGACGATGCCGTGGCGGCCAGATTGCTGGCCTGGCGCGCATTGTCGGCACTGAGTTGCACGTTTTGCGTCAGATGGCTCATGCTTGACGCGGTCGATTGCAGGTGACTGGAGGTTTGTTCGGTGCGTTGTGCCAGGTCGTTGTTGCCGGTGGCAATTTCGGAGCTTGCGATGGCAATGCTGTCGGTGTTGTGGCGCACCTGTTGCACCATGCGCCCAAGCGACTCACTCATGGCAGCCAACGATGTCATCAGATCGCCAAACTCGTCCCGGCGCGAGGTATCGATCTGCATGCTCAAATCGCCTTTGGCAATGCTTGCGGCAAGTTCATTGGCCTGCACCAACGGACGACGGATGGAACGAATCAGAAAACCCGTGCCAATCAGAATCGCCACAAGGGTCAGTGCCACGCCTAAAGCCGACATCGACACGATCGTGCGTGCACGTTCGTCAAAATCTTTCCGGTCCTGCTCGGATGCCCTTTCCTGCATCGTCACAAATTCCTGATGTGCCTGCTGCAAGGTCAGCACAGCGGGGCGGTACTGCTTTTCAACCAGTGCATCCAGCTCACCCGGTTGGCCGGTGACCTTGAGCAAGGCGGACTGGCCACCGATTTCCATCACCTTCTTTCTTAGACCGGTGATTTTTTCAATCTGCGCGCGGTCCTGATCCGACAGGCCCATGCCTTGTATTTTTTGCTGCAGAGCGTCTATTTCAACCATGGTGTTGGCGATTTCGGTCTTGAAACTCGCCGCCACTGCAGGGTCGTTGGACACCACCACAGCCTGAGAGCGAACCCCATTCACATCCACCAAATTGGCCCACTGGTTAGCCGCCTTGGTGCGCGCCAGCATGGCCGCACTGGTATCGGCATAACTCGTACGCGACCTACTCGACGCGGTAGCCGCAAAACCGACGATGGTGCCCAAAAACAAGATCATGGCAATCATTGCCAACCACAAGCGGGTAGCCAGACGAAATTGATCCAGACGCATGAGAGTTTCCTTATGTTTATGTCGACGGGCCCTGCACCCGGGCGGGTCGGTCAGTTCGAGGGCGATTGTGCCGGAATGCGCCTTAGGGTTTGCCCTGAAACCGCGCTTATTTGGGCATCGCTCACCAGATGCGGCGCAATTTCGGCCAATGGGACCAGCACAAAGGCACGTTGCCACATGCGTGGGTGCGGAACGGTGAGGCATTGGCTGGTGATGTTGGCTTGACCAAACAGCAGTAAATCCAGGTCAAGCGTGCGTGGTGCATTGAGATACGGCCGCTCACGCCCCGCCCGGTTTTCCAGCTCTTGCAAATGCAAAAGAAGTTCAGGCGCACTCAGCGTGGTTGAGATTTCAACTACCGCATTCACATAGTCCGGCCCGGATGAGTCCACCGGTGCGCTTAGGTACAGACTGGACTTGGCCACCATACGCGTCTGCGCCAACGCAGCAATTTGGTCCATCGCCTGGCGCACCACCACTTGGGCATCCCCCAGATTGCCACCCAACGCCACATAGGCCAGTACCTCGGGTCGGGCTTGCACGGTTTTAATCAGCCCAGCGATAAAAACGTTGATGCTTCAAGACGCGATGAGACTCAGGCTTGAGAGTCAGCAGGACCCTGCTGCGATCCGTCACCCGGTCGGGATCCTGTCGGGCGACGACGGCGGCGGCGTTTTTTCGGCGCAGCCAAACCCGCGCCCTCTGCGGTGGGCTCGCCCGAACCTGGCGCAAAAGCTGCGTCTGAACCCTGGCCATCCGATGCCTGGGCGGGTGAATCTGTCGACTGGTCCCGGCCTGACCCGCGTGGTGAACGTGGGGCACGTGCCATCTTGGGGCGCTGTTGCTGCTCCATGCGCACCGCATCGACCATGTCGTTGCGCAGGTTGTCGTCCGCCATGCTGAATTCTTCCCACCAGTCAGACAACACCTCATCCAGCTCGCCGTTTTCTGCGCGCAGGCGCATGAAGTCAAAGGCGGCGCGAAAGCGTGGCTGCTCAGCCAGGCCAAACGGTGCGCTGCCCACACGTTTCTCGAACCGCGGCTGCATCATCCAGATTTCACGCATGTCAGCGGCCAGCTTGCCCCGGCCGGACACGTCGCCAATACGGGCGTTGAACACATCGTCAATGGCATCCTGCAACGCAGGGTGGGCATGCTGGTTTTTCATACGGGCAGCCCATCCGTCACGTACATCCGCCCACAGCACACACGCCAGCAGGAAGCTCGGTGCCACAGGTTTGCCCTCGCCTACACGGCGATCGGTATCCTCAAGGGCTGATTTGACAAAAGGCGACTCCACGCGCTCCACCACCACATCCAACAGCGGGTAAATGCCCTTGGCCATGCCCAGCACCTTGAGTTGTTCGATGGAGGCCAGTGAATGGCCAGTTTGCAGCAGTTTGAGCATTTCATCAAACAAGCGGCTTTGCGGTATCTCGGTGAGCAAGGCCCTGGATTTGATCAGCGGCGTGGCGGTTTTTGGCTCCAGCTTGAAGCCTAAGCCGTTCAGTTTGGCCGCAAAACGGACGGCCCGGATGATGCGCACCGGGTCTTCCCGGTAACGGGCCACCGGATCGCCAATCATGCGAATGACTTTGGCTTTGGAATCCTTGAGGCCGTGGTGGTAATCGACCACGATTTGGGTCTCGGGGTCGTAGTACATGGCGTTGATGGTGAAATCGCGTCGCGCAGCATCTTCATCCTGCGGACCCCAGACGTTGTCGCGCAACACCCGGCCAGTGGAATCCACTGCGTGTTTCATGCCTGCCAGCTCGCTCTTGCTGGTTTTTTCGTTGCCCGCAACCTGTTCCGCCGCAGCGTTGTCCAGATAGGCACGGAAGGTGGAGACCTCGATCACCTCATGCTCGCGCCCGCGGCCATACACCACGTGCACGATGCGAAAACGTCGCCCGATGATGAAGGCGCGCCTGAACAAACCTTTCACCTGCTCCGGCGTGGCATTGGTGGCCACGTCAAAGTCTTTAGGAGCCAAACCCAGCATCAGGTCACGCACCGCGCCACCGACGATGTAGGCCTCAAAACCTGCTTGCTTGAGCGTGCGCACCACATTGATGGCCCGCTCGTCGACCAGTTTGGGATTGATGCCATGCTCGGCCGGACCAATTTCCATTCGCTTGCCAAAGCGGGGTTTGTCAGTCGAATCGGACTTGCCGAGCAGTTTGTTGATGAATTTTTTGATCATATTTTTTCGGAAAAACCGCAGGCAGCGAAGCTGACAAGCACTGTCCCCAAGGTATTGAGGGAATTTAAAAAAGGTCAAGTATGCGCCAGCCGCGCTCAAGAGCGATGGCACGCAGTCGCTCGTCCGGGTTGGTGGCCACTGGGTGGGTCACTTTCTCAAGCAAGGGCAAATCGTTGATGGAATCGCTGTAAAAAGTCGACTCCACACCGCTCAAGCTTAAAGCCCTTTGCGCCAGCCATTGTTCCACGCGGACGATTTTGCCCTCCCGGAACGACGGCGTGCCGTCAATTTCACCGGTGAACCAGGCGCTGGCCGGGTCGCGTACCAGGTTGATCGCAATCAGCTCAGCCACGCCAAACGCAGCGGCAATCGGGCAAGTGACGAACTCGTTGGTGGCCGTGACAATCGCCACCAGATCACCGGCCTGCTGGTGCTGCCGAACCAATTCAAGCGCCTGTGACTTCAAGGCTTTTTGGATTACAGCCCTCATAAAATTTGCGTGAGCCGCTACAGACTCTGTAGCACCTTTGCGGCAAATCGCAGCGGTGGCAAAACGCACGTAATCGTGAATATCGAGCGTGCCCGCTTTGTACTGTTGGTAATAGGCTTGGTTGCGACGGTCAAATTCAGCCGCATCGTTCCAGCCCAGCGTGGTGGTGAACACCCCCCACTCGTAATCTGAATCCACCGGTATCAGGGTGTGGTCCAGATCAAAAAGTGTGACTTTGATCGGCGCACCCGTTGTACTCACTGTCATGTGTTGTCCATCATGGTTTTGATCAAGGGAATGGTGATCGCGCGCTGGGTTTGCAGGGCATAGCCGTCCATCAGGTCCAGCAATTCCATCAAACTTCCCAGATCACGACTGAAGCGTGTCAGCATGTAGTCCATCACCTCATCACTTAGAAAGATACCGCGGGCGTCCGCCGCCTGGCGCAACACCGCGCGGCGCTCGGGTTCGCTCAAGGCGTGCAGCGCAAACACCTGACCCCAACCCAAACGGGTGCGCAAGTCATCGCGCAGCTTCAAATCGGCGGGCGGCAAGGTTCCAGCCGCAATCACCGCGATTTGATGGGTTTGTGCATTGACAAACCAGTTGAACCCCGCTTGTTGCTGTCCGGCATCAAAGGCATGCACGTCATCCATCAATACACAGGCCCAGCGTTCGTCAAACTCGGCAGGCACCTGCACGCCCGCGTCGAGCCAGCCCACGCTGGATCCCTGCTGTTGCAGCGTGGCGCGCAAGGCTTTGAGCAAATGGGTTTTGCCACAGCCGCTGCCGCCCCACAAATAGGTCGGTACCGGTGAGCGCAAGGTCTGAGCGGACGCACCCAGCCAGAGTTTGAGGTGGGCCAGCGCGGCCTCATTGGGCCCCGCGCAAAAATTGCCCAGCGTTGGCCCAATGGGCAAGCCCATGTCAAGTACCAGTTGTTTCATCATGCAGTCACAAGTCCTGGTACAAACTGCTGTCAAGGTAGGCCGTGCGCATGCGGCGTATCGCCACCAGCAACACCGCGCTCAGGGGCAAGGCAATCAGCACGCCCACAAAACCCAGCAAATGCCCAAACGCCAGCAGGGCAAAAATAACCGCCAAAGGATGCAGGCCAATGCGCTCGCCCACCAGCCTGGGGGTCAACACAAAGCCCTCCAGAAGCTGGCCTGCGCCATACACCACAGCCACCATCACCAGCGCGCTGACATGCCCGTTCTGTGTGGAAAATTCCAAAAACCCGGCGAGCAGGGCCAAAATCAGGCCAAGTCCAAACCCAAGGTAGGGAATAGCCACGGCCAGCCCGGTGAACACGCCAATGGGCAGTGCCAAATCAAGTCCAAAAAGTGCCAAACCCGTGCTGTAGTAAACCGCAAGCACCACCATCACCAGCAACTGGCCACGCAGATACTGACCCAAAATGCCATCTGCCTCATCGGTGAAACTGTCGAAGGCTGCGCGCAAACGCGGCGGCACCAGCACCAGCAACAAGTCCATGAAATGCCGCCACTCCATCAGCAGGTAAAACAGCACCACCGGGATCATCACCGCATTACCAATAATCGACAACGCCACACTGCCACCCAGCTTGGCCGAAGCCAGCACACGGCCCAGCAAGTCCTGAAAATTGGCGTTGAGATGCTCCGTGACAAAGGTCTTGAGCCCCCCCACATCCAGCGACAGATGCACGCCAAATTGTGCGAAAAAGGGTTGCAAGACCGCATTCACATGATCCAGCATGGGCGGCACTTGCTCGCGCAGCAAGGGCAATTGCTTGACCAGAATCGGCACCACCAGCAGCATCAAGGCCAGCACCAGCAACAAAAACACCAATTCCACCACCACCACCACGAGCAAGCGCGGAATGCGGCCTCGGCCAAGGGTGTCGAGCCGATCCACAACGGGGGTCAGTGCGTAGGCCAGGATGGCCGCCACCACAAACGGGGTCAGCACCGGGGCCAGCAGCCAGAAAACCGCCACCGCCCCCAGCAACAGTGCCAGCCAGGAAAATGCTCGTTTGTGTGTGGAAGTGAATGGCATGGAAGTGGCGAAACGCCGTGGCGGTCAAACAAAGTTTCAGATGGACGCCACCCCAAGGGTAGGTCGCAACTAAAATCAGACCAAATTCTATCGGGCTTGGAGGTTCACACCCCGCCCGTCCCTGCCGCCTCACTTTCAAGCCGCTATGACCCAATCTACCACTCCACTTTCCTACAAAGCCGCTGGCGTTGACATTGACGCGGGTGACGCGCTGGTCGAACGCATCAAGCCTCTGGCCAAAAAAACCATGCGCGAGGGCGTTTTAGCCGGTATTGGGGGCTTTGGTGCCTTGTTTGAAGTGCCCAAGCGCTATAAAGAGCCGGTGCTGGTGAGTGGCACCGATGGTGTAGGCACCAAGCTGAAACTGGCGTTCGAGTGGAACATGCACGACACCGTGGGCATCGACCTGGTGGCCATGAGCGTCAACGATGTGCTGGTTCAAGGCGCAGAACCCTTGTTCTTTTTGGACTACTTTGCCTGCGGCAAGCTCGACGTGGACACCGCAGCCGCCGTGGTGGGCGGCATCGCCAAGGGCTGCGAATTGTCTGGTTGTGCACTGATTGGCGGCGAAACCGCTGAAATGCCCGGCATGTACCCTGCTGGCGAGTACGACCTGGCTGGTTTTGCGGTGGGTGCGGTTGAAAAATCCAAAATATTGAACGGTGCGCACGTCCTGCCAGGTGACGTGGTACTGGGTTTGGCATCCAGTGGGGTGCATTCCAACGGTTTTTCCCTGGTGCGCAAATGCATTGAACGCGCTGGTGACGCAGCACCTGCCACACTGGACGGCAAGCCCTTCAAAGCGGCCCTGATGGAACCTACCCGCCTGTACGTCAAGAACGTGCTGGCAGCGCTGGCAGCGCACCCCATCAAAGCACTGGCCCACATCACCGGTGGCGGTTTGCTGGAAAACATCCCCCGCGTGCTCCCAGAGGGCACGGCTGCACATCTGGTCAAAGGCAGCTGGCCCCAGACCGAGCTGTTCGCCTGGCTGCAAAAAACCGCTGGTATTGACGATTTCGAGATGAACCGCACTTTCAACAACGGCATTGGCATGGTGCTGGTGATTGATGCTGCCCATGCCAATGCCTGCGCGACGACGCTGCGCACAGCTGGTGAAACCGTGTATGAAATCGGTGTGATTGCCGAGCGCGGCGACACCGCGGCAGTGCGGGTATGTTGATCAATTTGTATAGCAATAAGTCCTTTTAATACGAGGGCTAGTGCCTGATTTTTCATATAAATCATGGGCACACGCTTTACCACCCTGCGCCAGATTCCGGGCAGCATCTGGGCCTTGGGTTTTGTCAGCCTGCTGATGGACGTGTCCAGCGAGTTGATCCACAGCCTGCTACCAGTCTTCATGGTCACCGGGCTGGGCATCAGCATTTCCATGGTGGGACTGATTGAAGGCGCAGCCGAGGCCACCGCGCTGATCGTCAAGGTGTTTTCTGGAGTCTTGAGCGACTATTTCGGCAAGCGTAAACCACTGGCGGTGCTGGGTTACGGCCTGGGTGCCTTCACCAAACCACTGTTTGCGTTGGCCACTTCCAGCAGCTGGATCATCACCGCGCGACTGGCTGACCGCGTCGGCAAAGGCATTCGGGGTGCACCGCGCGATGCGCTGGTGGCAGACATCACCCCGGCGGAACTGCGTGGTGCCGCTTTTGGCCTGCGCCAGTCACTCGATACCGTGGGCGCGTTTTTAGGCCCCACACTGGCGGTCATCTTCATGCTGCTGTGGCACAACGACTTTCGAACCGTGTTCTGGATCGCCAGTGTGCCCGCTTTCCTGTGTGTGGCGCTTCTGGTTTTTGGGGTTCAGGAGCCAGATGGTCCCGCACAAACCAAGCGCACCAACCCCATCAGCCGTGCCAATCTCAAACGGCTGAGCCCGGCTTATTGGTGGGTGGTGAGCATAGGTGCGGTGTTCACGCTGGCGCGGTTTTCCGAGGCGTTTTTGGTACTGCGCGCCAATGAAGGCGGTCTTGCGCTGGCTTGGACCCCCTTGGTGCTGATCAGCATGAACCTCATCTATGCCGCCTGCGCCTACCCGTTTGGCAAGTTGGCTGACAAATTGCCCCATGCACAGTTGCTGGGCTGGGGCTTGGTCCTTTTGATCGGTGCGGATGCACTCTTGGCCGCCCAAAGCAACGGCATGGTGTTTTGGGCAGGTGTAGCGCTATGGGGCCTGCACATGGCCATGACGCAAGGCCTGCTGGCAGCCATGGTGGCCGACACCGCACCGGCAGACCTGCGTGGTACCGGCTACGGTTTTTTCAACCTGCTCAGTGGGCTGGCCATGCTGATCGCCAGCGGACTGGCAGGCTGGCTTTGGCAGAACTGGGGCGCTTCGACCACCTTCTTGGCAGGAATTGGGTTTGCCGGGTTGGCATTGCTGCTGATGGTGCTGCGGCCACGTGGTGCGTTGGCGATAGACAAAAACAGCAAGTAATTCCGTTTCCAAATCATTTGTGTCTAGGCGCAAAGCCGCAGACAGTGCTGTAGCACGGCATGGCGAAGCAACAACGACACGGATGATTTGGAAATGGAATAACTAATTTTTGCCTTCAAGCTTGCACCACAGGTGCAACTTGGACACAAACGTTGAGCCAACCGCCACAGCCAGCGGCTCCAAACCGAACGGCACAAAGCCATGACGCTCATAAAGCGATTGGGCAGTTGCGTTCCCTGCGGTGACTGTGAGCTGAACAAGCAGCACGCCGGGTCTGGCCTTGGCATATGCCAGGGCATGTACAAGCAGCGCCGCACCTATGCCCAGATTGCGAAACCGTGCAGGGACATACATGCCAAACAGCGTGGCCTTGTGCCTTGCCTTCTCACGACCATCGAATGACAGCCCCACCACACCACAAAGCACGCCGTTTTCCATGCAGCCAAAGACAACTTCTTTGGGCAACTCGCCCATCGCCAGGCGCGCCTCCCACCATGACAAAGGCAATGAAGCCCGCTCCGAGAAACTGGAGGTGAATGCGTCAGGGTGCTGTGAATAAGCCTCCAGCATGAGCGCCCGGTACGCGGGAGCGTGCACAGGTTCAAGTCGAACAGGGGTCATGGTGAGCCGTGCCTAAGGGTGGAAACTGACCGTCTCCGCACTGGCGATGCCACTGACACGACCTGGATAGCGAAGCCAGGTCATGGTCGCGTTGAGGTCCTCGACGACACCCTCGGCTTCGATGCGGGCACCATTTTCAAGCACGGCCGTTTCTGTGGTGTGTGCATCACTCACCAGGGTGAGGTCATTACCACGCTCCAACGCCGCGTACGCCGTGGCGCGAATGCACCAGTTGCTGGCTGCGCCAGCCAACACGATGTGCGTGATGCCAAGCTGGGACAGCGTCGATTCAAGTTCCGTCCGCTCAAAGGCAGAGTTGAAGTGTTTGTGAATCAACCGTTCTGCAGGCACAGGGGTCAACTCTGGCACCCACTGCCAGGCAGCGCTGGCGCTGATCAGATGGTGGTCCGCGTGTTGCACCCAAATCACGGATACACCAAGATCCCTGGCGCGTTCCGCTGTGCGCGCAACCCGATTGATGATTTGTGCGGCGTTCCACGCTTGCGCCATGACCCCCACCTGTACATCAACCACCAGCAGTGCCGACTTATCCCCTGGGCGAACGGTTGCCATTTGGAAATTCTTTCTGAGAACAGATCCAGTAGCGACTCAGGAGGCCGACTCGTAGATGACAAACCGCTTGGTCGAGGTCTCTACGACCTCCCATGTGCCGACAAACCCCCTGGGAATCACGAAACTCTCGCCCGCTTTGACCGTGACTGCGGCACCGGCTTCATCGGTGATGACACTGACACCCCCATGCATGTGACAAAACTCTTCTTCAGAATAAGAAACCCGCCATTTTCCAGGCTCACTGCGCCAGATGCCAGCAAAAAATTGTTCAGAAGGATCGGTGTACTGCATCCAAAGCGTTTGCTTGGGGTTGCCTTCAATCAGCTTTTCAGCCGCGAGGTAATAGTCCTCGCCAACCACAGACAGTTCATCGAGTTTCAGAACATGGATAGGTGACATAGTGCAAGCCAATGCGTAGTTTTTGATGGCGCCATTTTCAGTCTATCGCTGACAGTCTGGCTGCCAATTCCAACAGATTTTTGAATGCCATTTCAAATTTTGTAGCAACATCATCTTTACATATCAGGGGATATGGCTACTTTTTGTCAGCAATCTGTTGCTGCAACACCAGGTATTCAGACAAACGTTCCCCACCAAGCTCCACGGCGCGAGCAATCGCTTCGGAGGCCTCCTGGTACCTGGTCAATTCCAGCAGCACTTGTGCCAGATTGTTCCAGCCGTCCGCAAAGTCGGGGTGTTTCAGCACCGCCTGGCGGTAGGCCTGAACGGCGACCTCAAACTGGCCCAGCGCATAGGCGGTGTTGCCTGCACCCAATAAGGCGGCCCGATCGTCCGGCCACCGGTTCAATGCAACTGCAAAAGACTGTTGGGCGGCGCGTGCATCGATGCGCTCCAATGCGGCCGCAGCCGCCGTGTAGCTCAACGGCGCACCGGTGGCGGGCAGTTGCTCCGGATTCAACGCCAGCATGGCCCAGTATTGCCCGCGCGCCCAGGTGCGCTCGAAGGCATACAAGGAAATTTCCATGTGCGCGGTGCGCCCGGAATGCAACAGCAACACATGGCGCTCCCGATCAAACCCCATCACCACGGCATAGTGCCACACTGGGTACACCGGCAGCGACAGGTTCTGAAACACCAGCACCGGGTGGCCTGCTGCCACTTCGCGCAAAATAGCTTCGACTTCTGGCCTCAAGGAGTAAGCCAGCAGACCCTGGCGGCGTGTAGCAACCAGCATTTCTGGCTGCAATGATCCATTGCGACCAGGCAAATAGACTTGACTCACCATGGCCTCCGGCGTCACCTGGATGCCCGCTGCAGTAATAACCATGGCCAGCGCGGCGGGACCGCATTCATGGTCTTCCTGTGGAAAAAATGGCACCTGCGTGAGCTCAACTTTTTCAGGTAAACCTGCGGGCCACTTCGCGTCGAGCAGCGCAACTTGCGGTGTGGCGCAGCCCCCCAAAAGTAGCACGGCCCAAACAAAAAACCCCGTCAAAACGGGGAATTTGAGTCGAACGAGCCGACCTATCATCGAACCGATCGTGTGAACGGAAACACCTTGGTCAAACCCATGATGTCGGTCACCAGCAGCACAATGAACACGGTGAACAAGATACCCAACACATCACCGCCAGCGGGTGCTTGATCCACACGACCCGCCAGTTGTGCCACCTCGGCATCCGACATGGCCGCCACGCGATCCATGGCCGCTTGTGGTGTCACGCCCTGCCCCAGCATGGCTTGACGAACTTCGTCGCGCACCAGAAATTGGTTAACCTTGTCACGAGTCACGCTGCCAGTCAGTGAGGCCACGGGTGCCGCAATTTCTTCGGTCGCAACGATACGGGCTTGCGCGCTGAAAGGCAGGCCAGCTGCAGTGATGCAAACAATCAGGGTGCTGGAAACGAATTTTTTGATGCTTTTCATGGATTTTTTGAGTTGATTGAAACACCTTCAACATGTGCCAAAGGTGTCTGGAGTGTGCGATTGAATCAGCCGCACCGGTTTGCGTCAAAGCTTCTTACAGCTTGAAACAACCGACCACCCCATTGCAACTCAGTTGGTGGCGCGACGCAGCTCTGCCACACGCTGTGCAATGGCCGCCCGATCAGGAAATTGGCCGTCTGCTTTGGCATGCATGGTATTGGCCAAGTAGGTCTCCAGGTCTTCCAGTGCATGACCGCTGCGTCCCGTTTCGGCGTGGGCCAAACCACGATCACGGTATTCACCCCAGGCCTCTGGCAACAGCACAATCAACCGATCAAGCACGGCAATCAATCGCACCCAGTCTTCATTTGCAGTGTGGATTTCCTTCAGGTTGAGCAGCATTCTGGCAATGATGTCGCGTGGCGTGGCCGCTTGCAGATACAAGGCAAGCGGCACTTCTTGATCCTCGATAAATCCACTCACTTGGCGATAAGGCTCCAGCCGTTCAGACAGGTCTTCGCGGCTGAGCGACTGCCCGGTCAGGGGATCGATCACCACCTGCCCCTCAGACAAATTGACCTTGACCAAAAAATACCCTGGAAAAGCAATGCCGCGCGCCTTCAGGCCAATGGCCTGGGCCAGTTCCAGCCAAATCACCGCCATTGAAATCGGAACGGCAAGTCGTGTGCGCAGCACCACGTGCACATAGCTGTTGTCGGGGTCGGTGAAGTTATTGAAATTACCGGCAAAGTTCAGATCACGATAAACAAACTGGTTCAGCGTGCGCAGGCGTTGCAACGGCCCGGCATCGGTGGGCAGTCTGCGCAACAGGCGCGCCTGCAGTTGATCGACTTCTTCAAGCACCTGTTGCACACTGATTTCCGGGTATTCGTCTTGTGCAATGCTGATGGCGGATTCAAGCAGCGGAAAATCGGCGTCTGCATGCACCAGAGCAGAAAAATACTCCAGCAGGGTAGGCACGTTCAGACTGAGGTTCATAGGCCAGATTGTCTATCAGAGTCTGATGTGCCAATATTTACCGGCGAACCAGCTGGCGCAACTTCATGCCTGTTGCCCAAAGTGCTATGAAATAGATTGCGGCTGATCCAGTTAGCACAAGGGCTATAAGCCAAATTCTCTTAAAGCTATGCGCACGCATGGCGACCCAATCAACACTCGTATTGGCCCACATCAAAAACAAGCCCATGACGGCACAGGCGGTCAACACCCTCAATACAAATTTACCCCAGCCTGGCACAGGTTTGTAGCTGCCACGCATGATCAGGCCGATCAGCAACCACAGCGCATTGATCATGGCCCCAATGCCAATCGACAGCGTCAGCGCCGCATGGGCAAATAGGGGTAAAAACAAATAATTGAGTATCTGGGTAATGACCAGCACCGCCACCGCCACCTTGACTGGGGTTTTGGTGTCTTGATTGGCATAGTAGCCGGGAGCCAAGACTTTCAACGCCACCAACCCGACCAGCCCCACGCCCCACCCCATCAGCGCATAGGTGACCTGCCGTACATCAAAGGCGGTCATTGCGCCGTAGTGGTACAGCACCGCCACCAGAGGCGTAGGAAAGACTAACAGCGCCACGGCACACGGCACCGACAGCACCACGACCAGGCGCAAACCCCAGTCGAGCATGTCTGAATACCTGACTGCATCGTTGCTAGCCCGCGCCCCGGCCAGTTGCGGCATCAGCACCACCCCCAATGCCACGCCCAGCATGGCGGTGGGAAATTCCATCAAGCGATCGGCATAGGTGATCCAGCTGACGCTGCCCGGAGCCAGGTGGGAAGCAATCTGGGTGTTGATCAGCATCGACAAATGCGCCACGCTGACTCCCAACAACGCTGGTCCCATCAGTCGCAGGATGTTTTTCGTACCCGAATCGGCCCAAGCCAGGCGCAAAGCCGTCCAGCGCCAACTCAAACGGGGTTGCAAATGAAGTTGTTTCAACGCCAGCCATTGGACCGCCAGTTGCAATACGCCACCTAACAACACGCCGCCAGCCAGTGCATAAATGGGTTCCAACCCCAAGGTCTTGAACCATGGCGCGCCAAACCACGCCGCACCAATCATGGCAATATTCAGCAGCACCGGTGTGGCCGCAGGCACAGCAAAGTGCTTCCAGGTGTTGAGCACACCGGCCCCCAGCGCCACCAGCGACATGAAAGCAATATAGGGAAACATCCAACGCGTCATGACCACCGCCACGTCGTAGCCGCGTGGGTCTTGCTGCAAGCCGCTGGCCATGGCCCACACCAAACCGCCCGACCCAAGCACGCCCACCACGCTCAACAGCAGCAGCGACCACGCCAGTACCGTGGCGACGTGGTCAATCAGCAGTCGGGTGGCGTCATCGCCCTGCTTGGCCATGCTTGCGGCCAACACCGGAATAAATGCTTGGCTGAACGCACCTTCACCAAAAAGACGCCGGAACAAGTTAGGGATGCGAAACGCGACATTGAACGCATCCGTCATGGCGGACGCGCCAAAAGTAGACGCAATCAGCAGCTCACGCATCAGCCCAGTGATACGGGACAGCAGGGTCAACAAGGAGACGACAGAGGCGGATTTAAAGAGGCTCACGCAGCAAAGTGTAGCCGGGACAGGGGCCTGACTGGCCAACCATGGGCAACGCTGCTAGAATCGCAGGCTTTGCTGACAACATCCACAGACTCAAGGAACACACATCATGGCATCTGGAAAACCAAAGAAAAAGAACCCTCGCCTGGCATCAGGTCGTAAACGCGTCCGCCAGGACATCAAAATCAACGCAGCGAACACTTCGTTGCGTTCCAAATACCGCACTGCGGTGAAAAACGTGGAAAAAGCAGTTCTGGGCGGCGACAAAGCCAAGGCTACAGAATTATTTGCCAAGATGCAAGCCGTGGTGGACACCGTGGCTGACAAGGGCATCTTCCACAAAAACAAGGCAGCTCGTGACAAGAGCCGCCTGTCTGCCAAGGTGAAAGCCCTGGCACTCGCCGCCTAATTTTTAGGCAAATCGCACGGATTCTTGAGGGATCAGGAATCCGCCGTTTGTAACGGGTGCGCTGTCAGCAAAAAAACAAAAGCCGTCTTATGACGGCTTTTTCGTTTCTGGAACGCTTTTCTTCAGAATAATGGACTAGGTACGGGGTTTGTGATGTCCGTCAGACACAGCAGCAGGCAATTCACCGAGGTACACCTGCAACTCATTGTCTTTGGCAAAACCCATCACAAAATCCCAGGCCATCACGTTGTGGGCGCGCAAGTCGGTGTTAACTACTACGCTGCGCACGTTGTTCACGCTGGTGGGCATGCACCATGGCGAATACGCAAAGTGGCTGCGGCCATGCCGGTGACTTTCAGGGCGAAACTGGCTCATTACACCAGCCAGACGTTCTGACCAGTCACTGGGACGAAAGGTGCGTCCATCCAGCGTAGTGCCAATGATGTAGACCTTTTTTGACGAATGTTTAACCATCGGATAGATGTCTTTGTTGTCACCTACGGGTTTTGGTGACGCGTACGAATTCTACTTCAATCTTATGTCTTATACAAGACTTAAAATGGAGTAAAAATTAAGCCAGTTAACACAGCAAATTGCACCCCAAGGATCTTTTGACCCCAACAACCTGGCTTTGTCACGGTATTGAGCAGAACCGGCGAGCACCTGAACATGCATTCCCTTGCGTTGGTCGGTCTAAAATCACACCTCAACGGCCCAACTCGCGTTGGGCCGTTCTGTTTCATGACACCTTAGAGAAATTGCCACCATGAACGCTGCCATGCTAAAAATTGAAGCCAGTTCGCCGCACGTGATGAACACTTATGGTCGTTTGCCGATCGCACTCAGCCACGGTCAAGGTTGCCGTGTATGGGATGTCAATGGCAAAGAGTATCTGGACGCGCTGGGCGGCATTGCAGTTAACACACTCGGACACAACCACGCTCAACTGGTGCCCGCATTGCAAGACCAGATCAGCAAGATCATTCACAGTTGCAACTATTACCATGTGCCACTGCAAGAAGCGCTGGCAAAAAAGCTTGTCGAACTCTCAGGCATGACCAATGTGTTCTTCTGCTCCACCGGTCTGGAAGCCAATGAAGCCGCACTGAAATTGGCCCGTAAATTTGGTCATGACAAAGGTATTGAGCGCCCCGAGATCGTGGTCTATGAAAAAGCATTTCATGGCCGCTCGATTGCCACCCTGAGCGCCACTGGCAACCCCAAAGTGCAAGCCGGTTTTGGTCCGCTCGTAGAGGGCTTCATCCGTGTGCCCATTAACAACATCGACAGTCTGAAGGCAGCCACAGACGGAAACCCCAACGTGGTGGCCGTGTTTTTTGAAGCCATTCAGGGTGAAGGCGGTGTCAACCCCATGCATCTGGACTACCTGCGTGACGTACGCGCCCTTTGCGATCAGCGTGATTGGCTCATGATGATCGACGAAGTCCAGTGTGGCATGGGTCGCACGGGCAAATGGTTTGCGCACCAATGGGCAGGTATCGTGCCTGACGTGATGCCGCTTGCCAAAGGTCTAGGGTCGGGCGTACCGGTGGGCGCTGTGGTGGCAGGCCCCAAAGCTGCCCAACTTTTTGGACCAGGCAACCACGGAACCACTTTCGGAGGGAACCCGTTGGCGATGCGCGCGGGCGTTGAAACCATTCAAATCATGGAACAGGACGACCTCCTTGGAAACGCTGCCCGGGTTGGAGCGCACTTGAAGACTGGTCTGCTTGCCGCGTTGGCGAAAGAAGTCGCCAACGGCACAGTGAAAGAAATTCGCGGCCAGGGTTTGATGCTTGGCATTGACCTGTCGGTGCCCTGTGGCGCGCTCACCCAACAAGCAGCCGACAGGGGTTTGCTGATCAGCGTAACTGCAGACACGGTGGTCCGACTGGTTCCCCCGCTGATTTTGACCCACTCGGAAGCCGATGAGATCGTCGCCATTCTTTGTCCCTTGATTTCCGCTTTGTTGAAGGAAACCCCATGATCCCGGTCAACTTTGGTATTCCCAGCACCATACCCAAAGGTGCGCCGCCCGTGCGGCACTATTTGCAATTTTCCGACTTCACAGCAGATGAATACGGCTATCTGTTGGCGCGTGCCGCATTTATCAAAGCCAAGTTCAAAACTTTCACCCGCCACCAGTCATTGCTGGACCGCACGCTGGCGATGATTTTCGAGAAGGCCTCTACCCGCACGCGGGTGAGTTTTGAAGCCGGCATGTACCAACTGGGTGGCAGCGTCGTGCATTTGACCACCGGTGACAGCCAGCTCGGACGGGCTGAACCCATCGAGGACAGCGCACGCGTCATCAGCCGTATGGTGGACTTGGTGATGATCCGTACTTTTGAACAAACCAAGATTGAACGCTTTGCAGCGCATTCGCGCGTACCGGTGATCAATGGACTGACCAACGAGTTCCATCCCTGTCAAATCCTGGCCGACATCTTCACCTTCATTGAGCACCGGGGGCCCATCCAGGGCAAGACTGTGGCTTGGGTAGGCGACGGCAACAACATGGCCAACACCTGGTTGCAAGCTGCAGAGCTGCTGGACTTCAAGGTCAATGTGAGCACGCCAAGTGGTTATGAGGTAAATGAAAAAATTGCCTCTAACTCAGGTAAAACAAGCGCCAACAACTATCAAACCTATAGCAATCCTTTGGAGGCTTGCCGGGGTGCAGATCTGGTGACGACAGACGTTTGGACAAGCATGGGCTATGAAGCCGAAAACGAAGTTCGAAAACAGGCTTTTTCAGCTTGGCGTGTGAGTGCCGAAATGATGGCTGTGGCCCAACCCAATGCACTGTTCATGCACTGCCTGCCTGCCCATCGGGGCGAGGAAGTTGACGCTGACGTGATTGATGGACCACAAAGTGTGGTCTGGGACGAGGCAGAAAACCGCATGCATGTGCAAAAGGCGTTGATGGAATACCTGTTGCTCGGGCGCCTGTCATAACGCTTGCGTGTGGCTTTTTAAAACTGAATTTTTGTAAACAGGGTGCAACATGAAAGACGATAAAGAACCCAAATTTTGGGTGACCGTACTGAAACTCGTCGTTGGGGGTGTCCTCTTTGCCGCCTTTGTTGGGCTTGGGTTGTATTACACCGCCAAATACAACACCTACGACCCGGGTTCGTCCAAATCTGACGGGTCGTGGGGAATTACCAAAGATTCCCCCATTCCCAGCAACCGCTGAAAACCATGCAGGTTAAGTTTTAGATTTGCTGTAGAACTTGACCGGCTTGAAGTCAGAGGATGCATCTGTACCATCAGGCATTGGTTTGCCTTGCGCACAAGCGCCACAGTTGTTGCAGGTGCTACAAGCTTGCTGCGGCCCGAGCGCCGGATGTAAATGCCCCATCGCTTCACGCATTGGCACAGGCAGTACATACCAAATGCAGTAGATGCCTGCCAACATCACGATCACACCCACCATCAGGTTTTGCCACATGGCTACACCCCGCTCCAAGACAGGGTCAACCGATAGGTGACGAAGCTGGCCAAGTAAGCCAGTGCAAACAGATACCCTGCCAACAACAAAGGATAGCGCCAAGTGTTGGTCTCACGGCGGACAGCCACCAGCGTAGAAAGACATTGCGGTGCGAAAACATACCAAACCAGCAACGACAATGCAGTCGCTAGCGACCAACTTCGGCCAATCAGTGGGGCCAATTGCGAGGCCACATCAGACCCCGACTCTGACAGTGCATACACGGTGCCCAAGGCACTGACCGCCACTTCACGCGCGGCCATGCCAGGCACAAGTGCAATGGCAATTTGCCAGTTGAACCCAATGGGGGCAACCAGTACCCCCAGCAGGCGTCCCAGGTCGCCTGCGTAACTGTACTGAATAGCCGCACCGGTTGCGCCTTCTGGTGCACATGGAAATGAAGCCAAAAACCACAACAACACCGTCATCGACAAAATGATACCCCCTACCCTCTTGGTGAAAATTGAAGCCCGCTCATAAAGCCCATGTGCCAGATTGCGCAAGTTGGGCCAGCGGTAAGAGGGCAATTCCATGATCAATGGTGTCGGCCTAGCGTGCCCGCGCCACAACATGAAGATGCCTGCGATCAACATGGCAGAAACAATGCCACCAAGATACAGGGCGAACATCACCAAGCCCTGCAAATTCAGCACCCCAAACACGGTCCTTGATGGAATGAAGGCACTGATCAACAATGCATAAACCGGCAGACGTGCAGAGCAGGTCATCAATGGCGCGATCATGATGGTGACCAGCCGGTCCCGCCAATGCGTGATGGTGCGCGTCGCCATGATGCCCGGCACCGCGCAGGCAAAGCTTGACAGCAAGGGAATGAACGAGCGACCTGACAAACCCACCGTACCCATGACACGGTCGAGCAAAAAGGCTGCACGCGGCAGGTAACCCGAATCCTCCAGCACCAGGATGAAGAAAAACAGAATCAAAATCTGCGGCAAAAATACCAACACACCACCCGCCCCGGCAATGATGCCGTCGGTTAAAAGACTGCGCAGCAAGCCATCAGCCAGATGTGCACGAATCAGTCCAGCAAGGCTCTCCATGACCGTTTTAATCGCGTCCATGGGTACCGTTGCCCAGCTGAACACCGCCTGGAACATTAAAAACAAGGTGAATCCAAGAATCAGCATGCCCCACAAGGGATGCAGTACCACGGCATCAATGGCATCGTCGGTGTGCAAGGTATCCGGTGGCTCCTGCACGGTCAGTTTCAACAAGCGTCGAACTTCTTGTTGGGTGGCCATGACCTCCTGCACCGAGGAACCATGCCAGGCCACAGTGGACTGCACCGGCGCTACTGGCTGCACTGTATCGAGGTAGCTTAACAACTCACGCGCGCCGTCCTGATGAACGCCCACGGTTTTAAGTACTGACATGCCCAGCTCGACCGACAAACGATCCCGATCCACGACAATGCCCTCACGATCTGCGGAGTCACACATGTTGAGCACCAGCGCCAACGGAAGGTTCAGCGATCGTGCCTCAAGCACCAACCGCAAATTCAAACGCAAGTTGGTGGCATCCACCACACAAAGCACCATGTCCGGAAGGCGTTCATTGGTGCGTTGACCGGTAACAATGTCGCGGGTAATTTGCTCATCAGCGCTCAAGGCATTCAGGCTGTAAGCACCTGGCAAATCAAGTATTTCTAGCTGCCGACCAGAACTTGTCTTCAAGTGGCCTTCCTTGCGCTCCACGGTAACGCCAGCGTAATTTGCCACTTTTTGACGGCTGCCCGTCAATAGATTGAACAAGGCTGTTTTGCCACAATTCGGGTTGCCCAACAAGGCAATACGCAAGGGTGCTGCGTCAGAAGATGATGTGGTGTGCGTCATGCAGCCAAACCCTGACTCGGTAAGTTCACACGCACTTGAACCAGAGCGGCCTCATGGCCACGTAAGGCGAAAGTGGTGTGCCCTACACGCACGGCCAAAGGATCGTGCCCAGGATAACCATGTGCGATCACCCGTACCACCTCACCCGGTAAAAAACCGATTTCAAGCAAGCGAAGGGCTACATCCTGGTCTTGCTTGTCCAAACTTGGCGTAAAACCAATCACTTCGGCATCGACGCGGCAATCCAGCTGATGCAAGCCCAACAATCCGCCTGACGGCATGGAACGGCGATCTGATAATGTCATTATTCAGCTTTTAAATGAGAATGGTTATCATTGTCTCATCGTTTTACCTGATTTTTTTGATACAACGCAAGAAGTAGCCAATCCGTCCGGCTAGCGCAACTCCAAATCCAAAGCACTCATGACATACAACCCCATGCAAACTGAAAATCCATTCGTTGAGATCCTTCTGGCACACTGCCAAGCGCTTGACGCACAAGACCCTTTGAGAGGCTTGCGCACGCATTTCAGTTTGCCGCCCGAGGTGATTTATTTGGATGGCAATTCACTCGGAGCCCTGCCAACAACCGCTGCCGCACGGGTAGCGGAAGTGGTTACACAGGAGTGGGGACAAGGCCTGATCCGTTCCTGGAACAGCGCAAAATGGTTCACCTTGCCCCAACGCATGGGGGACAAAATTGCCAGATTGATTGGTGCCGACCCCGGTGAAGTGGTGGCCACCGACAGCACATCCATCAACCTCTACAAAGTGTTGTCTGCTGCATTGTCTATGGCCGCACAGGATGCACCCCCGCGAAAACAGGTGCTCAGTGAGCGCAGTAACTTTCCTACCGACCTTTATATGGCTCAAGCTTTGTGTCAGGAGCGTGGCTTTGAGTTGCACCTGATTGAACCCGAAGAACTCGCCACCGCGCTGACGGATCAGGTTGCGGTACTGATGCTCACCCACGTGAACTACCGCACCGGAGCGATGCACAACATGGCTGAAGTGACCGCGGCGGCGCACAAGGCTGGCGCCCTTGCCCTTTGGGACTTGGCACACAGCGCAGGCGCTGTGCCGGTGTCGTTAAAAGCTCACAAAGCAGATTTCGCCATAGGATGTGGCTACAAATACCTCAATGGCGGGCCAGGTGCGCCTGCCTTTGTGTGGGTGAACCCCAAACACACCGAGCGCTTCTGGCAACCATTGGCCGGATGGTGGGGACATGCCACACCGTTTGAGTTCACCCCTGACTACCGCCCCGCCCCCGGAATCACACGCTACCTGTGCGGCACACAGCCGATTTTGAGCATGGCGGCACTGGAATGTGGTCTGGACGTGTTTGAAGCAGCAGAATCTTTGGGAGGCATGGCCGCCCTGCGCGCCAAATCCTTGGCGCTGACCGACCTGTTCATTGCCTTGGTGGAGCAGCGCTGCAGCGGTCATGGTCTGGGTTTAGCCACCCCGCGCGAGCATGACCGGCGTGGTTCACAAGTGTGTTTGACCCGTCAAGAGGGTGCCTACGCCATCATGCAGGCACTGATTGCCCGTGGTGTCATTGGCGACTTTCGCGCTGGAGACGGAGCCATCCACAAAGACATCCTTCGCTTTGGATTCACACCGCTGTACATCGGTTTTGAAGATGTTTGGCACGCAGTGGAGCACTTGCGCCAGGTTCTCGATTCCGGGGAATGGCAGCTACCAGCGTACACACAAAAGCACGCTGTCACCTGAATTTATAACAAATTAGCCTCTACCCCTTTATTCAAAAGGGATTGAAGCTACATTTATAGTAGCAATTTAGTTGGCTACACAATCCGCAAAATAGCAGACTTGGCCATCCGGTCCTGGCTCTTCAACGAGACCATGAATGTCCGTTTCAAACCCAGGGCACTGGGTGTTGAACTCGCGTGAAAACTTCAAATAGTCCACAATTTTCTTGTTGAACACCTCACCAGGTATCAGCAAGGGAATGCCCGGCGGGTAAGGTGTGACCAGCCCAACGGTCACACGACCTTCCAGGTCATCGATGGCCACGCGTTCGGTTTTACGCATGGCAATGTGGGCGTATGCATCGCTGGGTTTCATCGCCGGCGTCAAGTCGCTCAAATACATGTCTGTGGTCAGACGGGCAATGTCGTATTTGGCGTAAAGCTGGTGGATGTGCTGACACAAATCGGCCAGGCCCATGTATTCGTACCGCGGATTTTTCTGGCAAAACTCGGGCAGGATGCGCCACATAGGTTGGTTCTTGGCATAGTCGTCCTTGAACTGCTGCAAGGCCGTGAGCATGCTGTTCCATCGACCTTTGGTGATGCCAATGGTGAACATGATGAAGAAGCTGTAAAGCCCGGTTTTTTCAACCACCACACCATGCCCCGCCAGAAATTTGGTCACCACGCTGGCCGGAATTCCGGTTTTGGCAAACTTGCCATTCAGATCCATGCCTGGGGTCACCACGGTGGATTTGATGGGGTCGAGCATGTTGAAGCCAGCTGCCATTTTGCCAAAGCCATGCCAATTCACGCCAGCCTTGTTGGTGCGGGTCTCGCCTTTGATAACCCAGTCGTCGGCCCGGCCAATGCCTTCTTCTACCAGTTTGTCAGGTCCCCAAACCTTGAACCACCAATCATCTCCGTAATCGTCGTCGATCTTGCGCATGGCACGTCTGAAGTCCAGCGCCTCGGCAATGCTCTCCTCCACCAGTGCGGTTCCCCCCGGGGGCTCCATCATCGCCGCAGCCACGTCACAACTGGCAATGATGCTGTACTGCGGGCTGGTGCTGGTGTGCATCAAATACGCGTCGTTGAAAAGATGTTTGTCCAGTTTGACCGTTTGTGAATCTTGAACCAGTACCTGACTTGCCTGACTGATACCTGCCAGCAGCTTATGAATCGATTGGGTGGCAAAAACCATGGCGTGCTTCGGACGTGCGCGCTTTTTCCCCATCGCATGGTAAGTGCCATAAAACGGGTGAAAAGCCGCATGCGGCAACCATGCTTCATCAAAGTGAATGTTTTCCACGTAGCCATCAAGCATGCCCTTCACCGTTTCGGTGTTGTAAAGCACGCCGTCGTAGGTGGATTGGGTCAGCGTCAGCACGCGCGGCTTGATCTTGCTGACATCAACCTCTGGCATATGCTCACGAATCAAGGGATTGGCCTTGATTTTGGCCTTGATGGTGGCCGGTTCAAACTCACTTTTCGGGATCGGACCAATGATGCCGAAGTGGTTTCGAGTCGGACGCAAAAACACCGGTATGGCACCGGTCATGATGATCGCATGCAATATCGACACGTGGCAGTTGCGGTCCACAACCACCACGTCGTTGGGTGCTACTGTGTGATGCCAGACCATCTTGTTGCTGGTGCTGGTGCCATTGGT
>CAIOAQ010000352.1 GCA_903856025.1 uncultured beta proteobacterium | reverse complement strand
TTGTTTTTGGTGCGGCGTTGCAGCACCTGGATGGCGCGGCGGATTTCGTCGTCACGGCCAATCACCGGATCAAGTTTGCCCAAACGAGCGCGCTCGGTCAGGTCAATGCAGTATTTTTTGAGCGATTCACGCTGGTCTTCAGCATCGGCGTTGTCCACATTCTGGCCACCGCGCACCGCATCAATGGCTGCTTCCATGCTCTTGCGCGTCATGCCGTTGGCTCGCACGATGTTGCCAATTTCCTGTTTGTTGTCGGCCAGTGCCAGCAAAAACAGCTCAGCGGCCACAAACTTGTCGCCCCGTTTGATGGATTCTTTTTCAGCGGCTTGCAGCAGCGAGACCATGTCACGCCCAACCTGCACCTGCTCTTGCCCGGTGACTTGGGGCAATTTCTTGACGGCAGCCTCCGCGGCACTCAGTAGCCCGCCTACATTGACACCGGCACGCTGTAACAAGGCCTTGGGGCCATCGTCTTGCTTGAGCAAGGCCACCAGCATGTGGGCGGGTTCTATATAGGCGTGGTCATTGCCCAGCGCCAGAGACTGGGCATCGCCCAAGGCTTCCTGTAACTTGGTGGTTAATTTATCAACACGCATGGAACACTCCCAAAATTTTTGAACTGTTCATTACATGGGGATACTGAGGGTGCTTTCAAGCACCAGGTGATGGCAAACGCCAAAGATGAACCTTTGAGGCCTACCGGGCACTGGGAAATACGGCCCACTACTACCGCTTAAGGGTTGTTGGACAACCCACGTCGTCGGCTCCTTGTCGCTGTCAAAAAGCTTCTTTGCGGCAACGGGCTAATTTGAAAAAATTCCCCAAATCATGACCGTCTGGCCCGAGGCATTTGAAGCTATGCGCGGTACCGGCACACTCATTACCCCGTCCATGCCGGTGGCACTCACCAGTTGACGTGTTCCCCAGGCGGTGTCGATCCGGTAGCGAATGCTGTTGATGGTGGTGGTGGTGGAATAGGTGGGAGTTTGAAGAAATTGGTACCAAACAACGGTGGCGTTTCCTGCCGCGTCGACGGCAAGATGTGGATCCTCAACATCGCCCAGGGAATTGTCCGCAAATTGCACGGTTGGCCCCCAACCGGTGCTGGGCTGGTAACGACTGGCACTGCCGGTACGACCGCCAGTGACTGATTCCTCACGCCAAGCGGCAAACGCATTGCCCACACCATCAAATGCAAGCTGCGGAAACCTGAATCCAGAAGTGGTGCTGTTGGTGATGGCACCGGAAGCTTGCCAACCGGTCGTTGCCGAATACATCGCCGCATGAACCGCAGAAATGCCTGCAGCATTGTTTTGAACAAACAGGGCTGCGCCATTGCCGTTGGCATCGATGGCGATAGCTTCGAAGGCATCGATCCAGTAGGTGTTGCTGCCCGAAACGGCGTTGATGCGTGCAGCGCTGCCCCAGACGCCCGCCGTCGTGACGGTGCGCGCCCAAACGTCTACCGGCGCATTCGAGGTTGAACCATCGCCTTGTTCCAACTGCATCAACACCAGCCCTTGACCGTTGGCGTTGACGGCGATCTGACAATCGTGCACGCTGTCCGTGCCGTCGCTGATCATGCTTGGCGCAGTCCAGGTCTTTTGAGTCGCGTCAAATCGAGCGCTCCATGCATCGTAATGGTTGTTGGCGACAAATTGGCTCCACACCAAAACGGCATTGCCTGCAAGATCAACACCGATTGACGGTCTGCTCACCCCGAGCGACGGCAGCGCCGGGGAAATCTGAACCGCATTGCCCCAAGTCTTGGCTGAGGCGGTATACCGACTGCTCCAAACCGTTCCAAGACCATTTTGGTACTGTACCCAGACCAAAATTACATTGCCGAGTGTGTCAAATACCACCCGTGGTGACGAAGAGTCGCCGCCACCTGCGACAGGCATGGTGAATGTGGATGTGCCGCTACCGTCAAGAAAACGTGTGCGTATGGCGTTGTGTCCATTGATGCTTTCTGACCATGCAGCCAGGCCCAGTCCACTGCTGCTGACCGCCACATCAGGCTCATTGGCAACCGCCGCGTCTTGCGTCGTCCAATCCGGCACAGCAAGTGCGTTGGCAAAATTGTCAACCGGTGTTTGGAGGATCAGGGAACCGCCGAGTTTTTTGGTCACAGTGATATCGGTCGCTGAACTGTTCACGGTGATGCTGTCGAGCAGCGCATCCATGCCGGTGTGGTTGGCAACGAACGCACCGGTAATCGGGTCGACATTGGCCTGCCCAAAGCTGATCAGCAGCGGATTCAACGATGTCTGTACAGCCGCAACTGCTGCGGGTAAAGCCACCGCAACGCTTGAAAAATCCTGTGCAGGAGCTGCGTAAATAGTGTCAAGAGATGCGGTTTTGGCCGCAGCGACCACAATCAGCTGCGTCAGTGGTGTGATATTGGCTGTGCCAGCCTTCGTGGCAAAGGAATACAGCGTTTGTGCCTGGCTGTTGACGCTCCACTGCGCCTTCAGCATAAATGGGGAGGTCAGTCCGGCAGTTGAAAAAGTATAAGAACCGTCAGTGGTATCAATGAACGATTCATGGCCGGTGGCGTCTTTAAGAAAAATTCGCCCGGATACGGGGGCACCTGACGCAGCGACGCCAGTGAGGTTGGATGCCACCGCAGGCGCGTTGTTGCTGGACCCACCCCCGCAGCCACCAAGGTTCAAAATTAGGGCGCTTGCAAAAATCAGCGTCAGTGCTTTTAGCGAGACCTTCATGGCAACTCCGTCAATGAATGGAGGCAGCGCGGACAGCGCTAGGTTGCCTACAGTATTTTTGAAATTTTCAAACCAATAGAAATAAAAAAACCGCATCTGCCATTGCTCAGCAGATGCGGGCAGGTCTCAGGGAGACTTCAAATCTTACTAATTTTGAACCGATTTGTTGGTCGCGAACCTGCGCCCATAGACATCCACGCCCTCAAGCCAGATGCCGGCGTTCGTCACAGTGCCTGTTGACGTACTTGGAATGGCAAACAAGGTACTCGTGTCTGTGCTTAACAGACTTTGCTGTACATTGAAATAGGAAGCATTTGTCGAAGTATTCGCCCAAGCACTCAAATCTCTAGGGACAAGACCTGATGGCATCGTCCAACTGATTGCAACACTGGCACCCGCCAAGATTATGCTTGGCGTAATCGGCTGTCCCCCGATGGTAGCTGTGAAGGACGGGAACAGTGCTTGTGTAAGTGCACTGTAACTGTAGGGCTGTTTGGGCAAGGTCAGCGGGTACCCCGCACCATTGAGGGAGTTGCCGCTTCCGTCCTTCAAAACCACGGTGTAGATGCTGTTATCCACTGCTTGCGTTACGTTGACGCACTGCCCCGTCGCCGTGACCGACCCGGTCTGGGTATTGATCGGCGTGCCACATTCCGGAATCAGGTTGTTGTTGCCGTAGGCCGCCACATCAAACCAGGTGTTCTGGGTGTCTTGCACCATGTTGATGCCACCGGTGGGCAAACCTGGCCCGGTGACTACTGCAGAGACAGCTTGGGCATTCAGGTGATTGCTGTTGTAGGCAAACGGGTCAATGTTGAGCCAAATGCCGTTAGACATGGACGAACCTTGTGAAGCCTGCTGTGTAGCTGAGGCCAAGTTCGACCACTGGTCAAATTGAGCCTGAGCAGAAATTGAAAAATTGGCGATTAGACCATCACCCTCCACCAACCAGCCTTTGGTCGGATCTTTGACCATTTTGAGTGAAATATTGTCGCCAAAATTCGCGTCGTTGGCCAATACGGTGGCTGTCAGCGTGCCTGTCGTGCAACTTGTGCCGCAACTGGGGTCAATTGTGAAGACTGCGTTGGTGAAATGCAGGCCTATCGATTTTTGATTGGTCAAAAGCTCAGTTTGAAACTGAGCGAAAGTTTGGCCACCCATCATGAAGTTGCTGGAGGTGTCGAATACGCCGCTGTCTGCTAACGCCGTCGAGCTGCTAGGGATGCCATTGGCGAACAAGGCTGCGAAGGCATTGAGTTTTTCAAGAAACTGAGCCTGAGTTCCAGAGCTTACGGTGACACCGGTGCCGATGACGGGCGTGTTATCCAGCGCAGCACCTTGCGTTGCCGGTGGTGTAGACGTTCCGATCACCGCGGTGGTCGCTGCATTTGTCAGGGTTGCAATATTGGTGCTCGTATCCGTTGTCACCTTCACCAAATCGAGGAAAGCATCCAGTCCCGTGTGATCTGCTGTAAATGCCGTGTGCAGCAAATCAACGTTGGTTCCAAGATTCATGGCGGAGAGAACTGGCTGAAGTTTGGCCTGCATGGCCGTTTCGGCTGCGGCCAAATTGGCCGTTGTGATCGTCGCGCCGATTCTTTGCGCAACAGTCGCCGGGTCGCTGAAATAGTTGACGGCCAACTGTGCGGCAATATTGGACACGATCAGATTGGTAAAGGGGGTCACATTGACGGTACCACCAACGTCTGCGGTCGTGGCTGCAGAATAGTAGGTGACATCCGTATTTCCAACCTTGCCCGATGCTTTGATCAAAAATGGACCAGTCATACCTGAAACATCAACCGTGTATTGACCAATGGTTCCTATCACCGAAGACTTTGTCGCGCCTTTGCTGTCCGTGACAATCACGTTGCCGACAACCGCAGTGCCTCCTGCGGCAACGCCTGACAAGATACTCACTGTTGGCGTACCTCCACCGCCGCCCCCGCCACATCCAACTAAAAATAGAGTTGCTGTAGCAATTGCCACAGCGCCTTTTATGAACTTGGTAGCACGCATAAACGCTCCTTGGTAGTAAAGAAACTAAAAGCACCGTTGCATGCTACGCTGTTAAAAAAATAATGCCATAGTGGTACTTGATGTGCATTAATTTTTTTTGAAATTTACCCAAATTTTCATTACTGATTTGACCAAGTCAAATCAGTTGCTTTTATACGTACCGCACACGCCAGTACGCACCGGTAGGACGTTATGATCCTGCACCGATCAGGCTGGCTGCAGGTTGCACGTGATGGGGCATGCCCATCGTCTGCTGACTTCAACGTGTCCTGTGGCCTTACAAGAAAGTCAAACCATGCACGCTTGCCATTTTTTCGCAGCCCGAAAACTGTCTGCCACGCTCGTCACTGCCCTGTTGCTGGGTGGCCTCTCCTGGTCGGCCGACGCGGGCCCGGTGTTGGACCGTATTCGCCAAACTGGGAAAATCACGCTGGCATACCGCGAGTCGTCCATACCGTTTTCCTATCTGGACGCCAACAAACATCCGATCGGCTACACGATGGACCTGTGCATGAAGGTCACCGAGGCCATTCGCAAAAATCTGGCACCCAAGTCGATTGCGATTGACTACCTGAAGGTGACCGAATTCAATCAAATCGACATGATTGTGCAGAACAAAGCCGATTTGGAGTGCGCGTCCACCAGCAATACAACCGAACGGCGCGAAAAAGTCGCATTCACCATACCGCACTACATCACCGGCACCCGTTTTATGGTGCGCGCCGACAGCACCATCACGGATATGCGCGGGTTTGAGGGCCTGACCCTGGTGTCTACCTACAAAACACCATCGCTGGAGGCCATCAAGCGCACGAACAAGGAGCGGCAGCTTGGCATCAGCATCATGCAGGCCAATGACCACGAGCAAGCCGCCGAAATGGTTGAAAAGGGGCTGGCGGATGGTTTTGCCATGGACGATGTGCTGCTTTACGGCGTGATTTCCAGTCGCGCTGATCCATCCAAGTTGAAAGTGGTCGGCAAGTTCCTGGCGCTGGAGCCCTTGTCCATCGTGATGTCCAAGAACGATCCTGAGCTCAAGGCCATTGTGGATGACACCATGAAGCAGTTGATTTCCTCACGTGAGGCCTATGCCATTTACGACCGCTGGTTTACCAAACCTATTCCACCACGCAATGCATCGCTCAATATTCCCATGAACTACCTGTTGCGCGAGATGTGGAAATACCCGTCTGACAGCGCAGCTTTTTAACGGATCGGGTTTGGTAGAACCACTGCACAACGGATTACTGCACATAAGCGCTTCCAACCCGTTGCCAGAGTCAAGTCAGGCATTGGAGGTCGCAATGCCCCACTTTGCCAAGGCCGCATCGTCGCTCACCCGTGCATCCACCCAATGTGCACCTTCGGGCGTTTGCTCTTTTTTCCAGAACGGGGCCTGGGTTTTGAGGTAGTCAATCAAAAATTCACAGGCTTGAAAGCTCTCGCCCCGATGAGCAGAGGTCACTGCAACCAGTACGATCTGATCCATCGGTTGCAAGACTCCAACCCGGTGGATCACGCGAACTGCGTAGATGTCAAAACGTTTGAAGGCTTCATCGATCATGGCCTCGATCGACTTTTCGGTCATGCCGGGGTAGTGCTCCAACTCCATGGATAGAACTGACTCTGGCGTCGCCGGGCCGCGCCAAGGCGTCAGGGCTCCCTCGGGGGGCAGCGCAGCACATGAAGTGGCAAGCGTGGGGGCATTTCTATCCCTGACCGTGCCGACGAAGCTGCAAACGGCACCGACCCGTGGATCCTTCGCTCGCAAGGCAGTCACTTCATCCGTTACATTGAAGTCTGCCTCTTGAATCGATACACGTGGGATTGTTTGCATAAGAAATACCCCTTTAGCCCTTGTAAATAAAGCGCAGGTAGCTATGAATTTATAAGCAATTTAGCCGCCGGTGACGGGTGGAAAGAAGGCAACTTCTGCGCCCTCCGTCAGGGCAACCGACTCGACGCTCATCACCTGATTAAGGGCCAGGCGCACCGCTTTGCCTCGGGCCAGGCTTTCAGCATAGGCACCACCTTGGGCGATCAGTTGGTCGCGCAAGTCGGCCAAGGTGCTTGCGGTGGTGTTGACCGATTCACTGGCGCAGCCTATGGCTTCGCGGATGCCTGCAAAGTACTTGACGGTGACCTTCATGCCAGCAACTCCGAGAAAGGAATAAAGCGCACCACATCACCATGGGCGATGGTTTGGCCGGGCGGGTTGTCGATCAGCCCGTCACACCAGACGGCGGAGGTCAAGACCCCTGCGCTCTGGTTGGGGAACACGTCCAGCCCACCTGCCACATTGCGCCTGGCGCGCAAAAATTCACGGCGTTTATCGCCTCTAGCCCACGTGAAATTTGCGCAAGCAGCTGTTGATTTTGGAGCAACTTCGGCCACACCCTGCAGTTTGAGTAGGAAGGGCCGCACCAGCATCAGGAAGGTGACAAAGCTCGATACCGGGTTGCCCGGTAGCCCGATGAAGTGCGCGTCAACCACACGGCCATAGGCGAAGGGTTTGCCGGGTTTGATGGCGATTTGCCACAGGTCCAACTGCCCCAGGCTTTGCACAGCGGGTTTGATATGGTCTTCTTCGCCCACGGAAACGCCGCCGCTGGTCAGGATCAGGTCGTGGTTCTGTGCAGCGGCACGCAGGGCATTCTTTGTCGCATCCAACTGGTCGGGCACGATGCCCAGGTCGCTCACCTCGCAGCCCAGGCGTTGCAGCAAGGCGCGTAAAAAGAAACGGTTGGAGTTGTAGATCGCGCCCGGCGGCATGTCTTGAGGGGACACCGTGCCGGGCATCACCAGCTCGTCGCCGGTGGAAAACAGCGCCACCTTCGGGCGGCGCACCACGGGCAACTGGCTGATGCCAATACTGGCAGCTAGCCCAAGAGATGCGGGGGATAGGCGCTCTCCTTTTAAGAGCACAACTGCACCACGCGTCACATCCTCTCCGGCGCGGCGAATCCACTGACCGGGCTGTGGGGTGATTTGAATCAGCACTGAGTCGTCTGGTTGCACGGCACAGTCTTCTTGCATGACTACCGCATCGGCACCCGCTGGAATCGGCGCACCCGTAAAAATGCGTGCCACCGTCATGGGGGCCAGCGGCGACCCTGACGACCCTGCCGGAATGCGTTGCGACACCTGCAAGGACACATTGGCAGCCAGATCAGCGCATCGCACGGCATAGCCGTCCATGGAGCTGTTGTCGGCGGGCGGCACCTGCAAGCCTGAGATCAGGTCTTGCGCCAACACGCGTCCATCGGCTTCGAAGGTGCTGACCAGTTCCTGCCCTTCAAGGGGAGCGGCGTGGCCCAGCAGCTCAGTCAATGCATCGTCCAGCGATTTCAGAGGTTTGTGAAATGGACGATCTATGGTCATAAGTAATTCTCGAAACAGTAGTTAAATCGGTCACTCTGGGAGATCAGCCAACCGGCCACCACATCCACATCATTGAGATCAAGCACGGGTAAGTCTGTTGGCGCGGGCAGCAGGTCGGGCGCATCGGTGGCGACGGCAATGATGAAATCGTCAGCACCATACCGTGCGGGCTTGCCCGCCTGCGCGCGCCAAACTTCCATTTTGAGCAAGTCAGCGTCTTTAAAACCCTCAACCAGTACCCAATCCACCTCCTCGTACAACTGAGCCAGCAACTGGTGCACGGTGGGGCGGTGAGGGACCTCAAATTCACGCATCAGCGCCATGCGCTTGTCGGAGGCCACGACCACCTCAAACGCACCGGCCTCGCGATGACGCCAGGTGTCTTTGCCCACATGGTCAATGTCAAAGTTGTGGTGCGCGTATTTGATCACCGACACCCGCAACCCCTTGGACTTGAAGGCGGGAATCAGCTTCTCTACCAAGGTGGTCTTGCCAGCGCCGGAGAACCCGGCGAATCCAACCACTTTCATGAGTTTAAACTCTCTTTTTTATAGCTTCTACCCTAGTAATATCAAGGGGTAGGAGCTGATTTTATGCACACCTATCGGCAATGAACGTTTTGATGGCTTGTGTGTCTGCCGCCATCGAGATGACACGTTTCGGCAGCGCTTCGATGTCGACAAATTTTGCCGGGCGGTCGGGCTCTTTGCCGGTGGCTTCCACAATGGTGGCGGCAAACTTGATGGGCAAGGCGGTCTCCAACACGATCATCGGCACACCGTCGCGGAGGTGTTCCCGGGCCACCTTGACAGCGTCAGCGGTGTGGGTGTCAATCATCATGCCGTGGCGCTCCCAGCTGTCCTTGATGGTGGCCAGACGATCGGCATGGGTGCTTTTGCCCGAAGAAAAGCCATATTTGGTGGACGCTTGGCTGAACATCGGGTGGGTGCTGAGGTCAAAGTGCCCTACCCTGGCCAGTGCATCGCCAAAATAAGACTTGGTCAGCGGCGCATCACGTCCGAGCAAATCGAACACAAAACGCTCGAAGTTGCTGGCCTTGGAGATGTCCATCGACGGGCTGGAGGTTTCATGCGTGTCGGCGCTGCCGCGCACGCGGTAGACACCGGTTTTGAAGAACTCGTCCAGCACATCATTTTCATTGGTCGCCACGATCAAGCGCGCAACGGGCAGCCCCATCATGCGGGCCACGTGGCCGGCGCAGATGTTGCCAAAGTTGCCGCTGGGCACGGTGAAGCTCACCTTTTCGGTGTTGTGTTGCGTAGCCTGGAAGTAACCGGCAAAGTAGTAGACCACCTGGGCCAGCAATCGCGCCCAGTTGATCGAGTTGACCGTGCCAATTTTGTACTTGCGCTTGAAATCCAGGTCATTGCTGACGGCCTTGACCATGTCCTGGCAATCATCAAACACGCCATCGACGGCGATGTTGTAGATGTTGTCGTCCATCAGGCTGAACATTTGCGCTTGCTGGAACGGGCTCATGCGCCCGGCCGGGCTGGTCATAAAGACGCGCACGCCTTTTTTGCCACGCATGGCGTATTCGGCGGCGCTGCCGGTGTCACCGCTGGTGGCCCCCAGAATATTCAAGCTTTCACCACGGCGCGCCAATTCATACTCAAACAGGTTGCCCAGCAACTGCATGGCCATGTCTTTGAATGCCAGCGTGGGGCCGTTGGACAGGGCCTCTAACCAGATGTTGTTTTCAAGGTGGCGCAGGGGCACGATCTCGCCGGTGCCAAACACCTCGGCGGTGTAGGTCTTGGCACATAACGCTCTCAAATCTGTAGCGGGGATGTCATCAATGTAGAGGGATAGCACCTCAAATGCTAGTTCAGCATAGCCTTGCTGGTGGTACACCGTGCGCCAACGGGCCAGCGTGGCATCGTCCACCTTCGGGTAGTGCTCCGGCAGGTAAAGACCTCCGTCCGGCGCCAGACCTTCGAGCAGGATGTCACAAAAACGCTTGGGGCTTTTATCGCCGCGGGTGGAGATGTACTTCATGTCAGGCCAGTTCTTCCTTGCGGATGCGGGTGATGGGTTCCAGCACACTGTGTAGCGCTTGCATCAGGCCAATCGCTGCGTCCATTTTGGCTTCCTGGCAGTCGTGTGTCAGGATGATCACGTCGGTTTGCGGCACTTTGGCATCGCCCGACACCTCGTCGGCTTCGCGCTGCAACACGGCATCAATGCTGATGCCAGATTCGGCCAGGATGCCGGTGACTTTGGCTAACACGCCAGTTTCATCTGCCACACGCAGGCGCAGGTAATAGCTGGTGACCACTTCGCTCATTGGCAACACCGCCAAATCGCTCATGGCGTTGGGCTGGAATGCAAGATGTGGC